>JAQUNE010000134.1 GCA_028717765.1 Candidatus Omnitrophota bacterium
AAATCTTTTTTCCTTAAGGAAGCTTAAGGTTTGCCTGATAATATCGCGGTCAAACTTTTTTCTTTTCAGGCGCTCCTCTAATTCTTTTTCACTGCGCAGCCTGAATTTTAAAAGTAAAAAAGAATACTGTTTAGCTTTTAATAAAGAACCCAAGTTATTTCTCTTTCATTACCACATAGCCGCGCCCGGTCATTACTAAACAATCGCCTTTGAGGTTCTTAGTAAGTCGCTGATAATCGGATAAATTATCTACCGGCTGTTTATTAATTGCCAGGATAACATCACCGGGAACGATTCCCGCTTCATCCGCAGGGCTGGCGGAATCTACATCAACTACAACTACGCCGCGTTTTTCATTGGATGGAAAACGCTTTGCACCTTGGGAATCCAAGTTCTCTACGCTTAAGCCGCGCCATTTTTCTCCAGCAACTGCAGAATCGCCTTGTGCAAGCTGCTCCTCATTAACTTCCTCGGGCCTTTCCCCGATGGTTACATCTAGATTTAATTCTTTTTTATCGCGTACCAGCGTTATTTTTACCTTGCGCCCGGCCTCGGTTTTCCCCACACTGTTAATCAACTCTCTGACCGAATTAACCGGTAAACCATTATATTTTTTAATCACATCCCCTTCTTTAATCCCGCCCTTTTGCGCAGGGCCGTCTTTTAAAACATTGGCTACCAAGATTCCGCTTTTTTCCGATAAGCCTAAATATTTTACCAGATCGTCAGTGAGATTTTGCACTGTCACGCCCAACCAGCCATAGACAATTTTTTTGCCTTCGATCAAACGCGAAATTATTCTCTTGGCATTTACAATAGGAATGGCAAACCCTATGCCTTGATATCCACCGCTGGTAGAAAAAATCGCCACATTAATCCCGATAACTTCGCCCTTTAAATTTACCAGCGGGCCGCCGGAATTCCCCGGATTTATCGCCGCGTCAGTCTGAATTAAATCATTATAATCGCGGTCCTGGGAAGCTGTCCTGCCTAAGGAGCGATGCAAAGCACTCACTACTCCAACTGTCACTGTCGGTTCGGGGTTTTCCATAGCAAAACCAAAAGGGTTGCCGATAGCAACTATCCATTGGCCGATCTTTAAACTATCAGAATCTCCCAAAGAAGCCACGGGTAGATTCTCGGCATTAATTTTTACCACTGCGAGATCCGCGCGCATATCCTGGCCCTTAAGCTCTGCCTTAAACTTCCTTCCGTCGGATAAGGTAACTGTAATTTTATCCGCACCTTCGATGACATGCTCGTTGGTAAGGATATAGCCTTCGGGATTGATAATCACACCAGAACCCAGGCCAATTTGCTTATACTCTCTCTGCGGCATATCGCCAAAAAACTGATTGAAAAATTTGCTCAAATCATCTTCATCGCCAAAAGGGGATTGCCCGCCAAAAGGAGAATTAAAATAAAATTGCCTTGTCCCACCGGTTTTTCCCCGATGCTCAGTGCTAATCGAGACTACGGCTTTTCCAGTGGTAGCAGCTACATTGATCACCGCATCTTCCATGCGATAGCCTTCAAAAGAACCAACCGCCATCTGCGGATTTGATTTTACTGCTACAGGCGCATTCTGGCTTTGCGCAGAAGAAAATAAATCAAGTTTCATTGTCAGGGCTAAACCCAAAATTAACCCTATAACTAAAGGAATTGCAAAGAATAAAATTCTCCTTTTCATTCTCCCCTCCATTTTACTCCTTGTGGCTTACTACTAGTTCTGGCTGAGCAATTCTTTTACGGATCTCTTTCTCAATATCATCCTGTAACTTAGATTTCTCTTTGAGCAATTTGATTGCAGCATCCCTTCCTTGTCCAAGTTTTTCATTCTGCCAAGAGATCCAGGTACCTGATTTTTCTAATACTCCTAAATTAAGGCCAGCATCGATAATGCTGCCGGTTTTGGCAATTCCTTCATTATGTAAAATCTCAAATTCAGCCTCGCGAAAAGGGGAGGCAACTTTATTTTTTACCACCCTTACTCTCACCCTGCCTCCGATAACCGTATCACCTTCTTTTAAAGAAGCGATGCGCCGCACATCCAAGCGCACTGAAGAATAAAATTTTAGCGCCCGGCCTCCAGGTGTGGTCTCCGGATTGCCAAACATTACCCCGATCTTCTCCCTGAGCTGATTGATAAAAATCACTGTAGTACGCGATTTACTGATCGCCCCGGTCAATTTACGTAAGGCCTGGGACATTAAACGCGCTTGTAACCCCATATGCGAATCACCCATCTCGCCTTCGATTTCCGCGCGCGGAGTGAGTGCTGCCACAGAATCAATTACCACTAAATCTACGGCATTTGAACGCACCAAGGTCTCGGCAATCTCTAAAGCCTGCTCTCCGGTATCCGGCTGGGAAATTAAAAGGTCATCTAAATTCACACCGATTAATTTGGCATAGGTAGAATCGAAGGCATGCTCAGCGTCGATAAAAGCCGCTACCCCGCCTTTTTTCTGATTCTCTCTGATCGCGGTTAAAGTAAGGGTAGTTTTACCAGAAGCTTCTGGCCCAAAAATCTCAATTACCCTGCCGCGCGGTAACCCTCCCACACCCAGAGCCCAGTCTAAGGTAAGCGCACCCGTAGAAATAGTTTCCACATTTACCCGAACATCCCCGCCTAATTTCATAATTGAGCCTTTGCCAAACTGCTTCTCTATCTGAGAAAGCGCCAATTCCAGCGCTTTCTGACGATTAGCCAGGTCTTTACTTTCTTCCTTTTTCTTCTCTACCTTATCTACTACCATAGTATCCTCCATTGTAATTTAATTTTTAGGTTAATTATTATAACTCAGCTGGTTTTGACTGTCAAACAAAAAAACCTCCTTTCTGCTACAATAGACGCAGAAAGGAGGGAAATCTCACGAAGATTTTTTCCTGACCCAGTTTATTTCTTCTCTTCCAGTGCTTTTATTCTTTTCTCCAGGTCAGCAATTTTTGTCTCCTGTGCCTTTACAATTTCCACAAGATATAAAGGAATACGGTCATATTTAATAGAACTGGCTAACCCTTTATCATCATAAACAACCAAATCTTTAAGCCCAAGGGCCTCAAAATCTTCCGCGATATAGCCAATGTCGGCCTTACGAGTAG
>JAQUNE010000135.1 GCA_028717765.1 Candidatus Omnitrophota bacterium
CCCGTCTTTATTGATTATCATCGCGCAGCGGCTTTTACGCAGGCTTTGCCCTGATTGTAAAGAAGCTTATGAGCCAACGCCCGAACAGTTAAAAACCGTGAAATTAAAGAACGAATTGATTTATAAACCTAAGGGTTGTGCCAAGTGTAACCAGCTTGGCTATAAAGGAAGAAGCTGTATCGCCGAGGTAATGTTGATTAACGAGGAGTTAAGGGCTTTGATTAATCAAAACGCTCCTTTTCAGAAGATCCGAGAGGTGGCACGCGCAAACGGGATGCAGACCCTTTATGAATCAGCAATAAAAAAAGTTGAAGAGGGGATCACTTCATTGGAAGAAGCATTTTCTGTGACTCTAGGGGCGGATTAATGGCAAAGTTTTTTTATACAGTCAGAGACAGCACAGGAAAAAAAACTACCGGTTTTGAAGAAGGTTCTACTATAGAAGAAATTGTTACCCGTTTACAGGCAAAGGATTTAATTGTTATTGATGTTAGTATTGACAAAGGCCAGATCGGCGGGGCTGAGCAAGATGCAGCCTCTATGGTAAAAAGAGGAAGGAGCAGGCTACGCCATCGCGGCATTTCCGGCAATGACCTGGTACTTTTTTGCCGACAGTTAGCGACATTACTCGGAGCCGGGGTAACGATCCTCAAGAGCCTAGAGATTATTGCTTTGCAGGTAAGTAGCTCTAAGTTTTATTTGATAATAAATGAGCTGCAGAAGAACATGGAAGCTGGGCTTAGCCTGCATGAAGCAATGTCCAAGCACCCAGAGGTATTTTCAGAACTCTGGGTCAATCTTTGTGAAAGCGGCGAGGCGAGCGGTAATTTAGCTGTAGTTTTGAGCCGTCTTGCCACCTATCTGGAAAGAAGTGCTGAGTTTAAAAGAAAATTAATTTCCGCAGTTATTTATCCGTGTATACTTTTTTTAGCAGGTGGCGGAGCAATGCTTTTTTTAACCCTGAAGATTATCCCCACCTTTGCGGACCTATTTAAAGGTTTCAATATTACCTTGCCAGTGTTAACTCAGATACTTATTGGTTTCAGTAATTTTCTGAAGCATTTTTTTCTTATGATTATTATTTCTTTTATTGTAGCGGTGGTAGCGATTAGAAAATACATTAATACTAAAGTTGGCCGGAGGAATTTGGAAAATCTTCAGTTACGCCTGCCGATTTTCGGGGAATTATTCCGCGCCTTAAGCATCGAAAGGTTCTCTTCTGAAATGTCCACACTGGTAGAAAGCGGTGTACCGATTTTATATTCTTTGGAAATTGCGGAACACAGCGTGGGGAATTCAATTATGTCGGATATTATCCGGCAGATCAAGGAGGATGTACGTGAAGGTAAGCCTTTAAATCAGCCTTTGGCGAAAAGCGGATTTTTTGAGCCAATGGTAGTACAAATGATTACTATCGGAGAAGAGATCGGAGAACTTTCTCCGATGTTTAAAAAAATCAATGCTTTTTATCAGGAATATGTAGAGAATTTTATGACGCGTTTTGCCACGATCTTCGAGCCGATTATGTTAATTATTATTGGTGGGATGATCGGGGTAATTGTCGTGGGGATGTTTTTACCGATTTTCGAAATCAGCCAAATTAAATAAAATCAGTTGACAAACAGAAAGTTTATTATAAAATAAAAATGAGCTGGAGAGAAAAAATAAAGGTTAAAAGAGTAAAAGGTTTTACGCTTTTAGAATTAATCATTGTTATTGTGATTATTGGGGTTTTGGCAACAGCTTCTTTGTCAAAATATATTAAGGTAGTAGAAAGAGCCAGGTCGGCAGAAGGTAAGCACATTTTAGGTATGCTTAGGGACGCGCAAATGAGGTATTACGCAGAACACTATCCTAATTTTGCAACTTCTTGTGGGAATCTAGATATTACCATCACCAGCTCTAATAATTTTGGGGCTCCTACTTGTGCCAATGATATAAATGCTTTAGCGACAGTGATACGTACCGGAGGATATACTTTAAAAATTACAGAAGACGGAAAAATTAATTGTGCTGATAATGGCGGAAGTGTGATTACGTGTGGAGACGCAAATTTAGTAGTCGGGAATAATTAATTTCTCGTGGAAGAGAAAGTAAATATAGCAAAAGGGGGAGGAGCATGAAAAAAGGTTTTACGTTACTAGAATTGATCATAGTAATAGTTATTATCGGTGTCTTAGCTACTGCCGCGTTGGGAAAATATATTCAGGCAGTAGAAAAAGCCCGGGCAGCTGAAGGAAAACATATTTTGGGTATATTGCGTGAAGCGCAGTTAAGGTACTACGCGGAAAACAATCCTAATTATGCAGCCGCTTGTACTAGTTTAGATGTTACCCTGACTTCCTCTAATAATTTTGGGGCTCCTACTTGTTCCAATAGCTCAACTGCTTTAGCGACAGTGGTGCGTACCGGAGGATACACTTTAGTAATTAAAGAAAACGGGAAAATTAATTGTGCAGATGGCGCTATTACTTGTGCATCAGCTGGTTTAGTTGTTGGAGACAATTAACAATTAAATAACGATAAGGAAGGGGAAAATGACGAAGAAAAACGCGATTACCTTATTAGAATTGTTAATGGTAATAATTGTGGTTGGTGTTTTAGCTGCTTTTGCTCTGCCAAAATTTGCCACAACTAGAGAACATGCGTTGACAAAGGAAGCAATAGCTAACCTGAAGCTGGTGGCAGCTGCTGAGCGGATCTACCGCATGGAAACCGGAATATTTTTACATGATGGTAATGAAGCGGCGATAAATCAAAACTTAAGGCTTTCATTGCCTACGGCTAACCAGAATTGGAATTATGCGGTTACAGGTAATACTGGTGATGTATTTTCTGCGACTGCTACTAGGAATTTGACCGGTAGTAGTTGTGTTTACACTATTGCCCAGGGGCAGGATGAGCCAGTTCCTAGCGGTAGCTGTAATTAAGCACAAATATCAATTTATCTTTCAGAAAGCTAAAACAAGGACATCTTTAACTTAAGGTTGGGATGTCCTTGTTTTCTATCAAGATGACAAAAAAAGGCCTTACTCTCATGGAAATCATTATTTCAGTAATCATCCTCGCTGTGATTATGGCTGGGGTGACCAATCTATTCGTTTCCGGAAAAAGATGGATCTTGCACGCGCGCATGAGGATGACCGGAGGCGAGTTGGGTAGGCAATTTTTAGACCCCTGGCAAATGCAAGTCAGGCAGGATGAATGGGCGACTAATTGCCTGGGTACTAGTAATGGTGCCGGTTGCATTAATCTTGTTGCTGATATGGGGCTTTGGACAGATTCCAATGGCATAACCTATACGCCTACGTACGAAATCAGTCAAGTAGGCAACCTGCGTAAAGTCAGGCTTACGGTTACCTGGAACGAAAGACCTCCGAATCCATAATTTATGCATAGAGAAAAAGCGTTAACCCTAATAGAGTTATTGATCGCGATAATTTTGCTTTCGGTGATTTCTTTGGGTTTTACAAGTATAAGTATGTTTACCAACTTCCAGACGATCACCTCAGATAGAAGAGCAAAATTACAGAATACAGCGTCTTTAATCTTGGAACACATGAGTAAAAATATCGCGAATGCTATCGGAAATGAGACCACTGATGGCGTAAATATGGTGGTAAATACAGCGCCGATTGGTGCGGATGAGGCAGTGCGTGTTTTTGTTGATGTGCCTTCTACTGCAGCCGGTGCTGCAGCTAATACGCCTAATGGTATAAGAGATGCTTCTGATCATTGGATCGCTTATCGGCGCGATGGGAGCCTGCTGCAATTTTGTCCTGCATGTACTGATTCTAGTTGCACAACCTGTAATCCTGGCTGGGGCACGCCGATAAATAACTTAAGTACTAGTATGAGTAATAGTAATGGTTTTGTTTCTTTTGCCGTGACTAAGCCTACTAAAGCGGGTGGATTTTTAAGCGATAACTATATTGAAGTGGCGATTTTCTGCCGTTGGAATCCTGCCAATGCTGTTGCGGTTGATAATCCCGAAATAAACATGCGCAACCGCATTAAAATGCCTTCTGTTTCGGTAAATTAAGCAAATATTAAGGTCCTTCGGACCTTGCCCTCAGGACCAAAAATTTTGTTTTGCAGAATTTTTGGGGCAGTAGCTCAGCTGGGAGAGCGTCGCGTTCGCATCGCGAAGGCCGTGGGTTCGAATCCCATCTGCTCCACAAAAAATTTCCAACAAGGAAATTTTTTGTGGCACTAGCGCGAAC
>JAQUNE010000136.1 GCA_028717765.1 Candidatus Omnitrophota bacterium
TCTTACGGAATTTTTCATACCTCGCCTCAAGCAGTTTTTCACTACTAAAAACACTCAACTCCTTAAGGTTACGGTTAATCGTTGCTTTTATTGTAGCGGCGCTTTTTTGCGCATCTCGGTGTGCTCCTCCTAAAGGCTCAGGAATGATTTCATCGATAATTTCCAATTTTAATAAATCCTGGGCGGTTAATTTTAACACCTCAGCCGCTTCCGGGGCTTTTGCTCCGCTTTTCCAAAGAATCGCGGCACAGCCCTCCGGAGAGATCACCGAATAATAGGCGTTCTCCAAAACACAAACCCGGTCCGCGATCCCCACGCCCAAAGCGCCTCCAGAGCCGCCCTCGCCAATAACGATTGCCACAATCGGTGTAGCAACCAACATCATTTCTCTTAAGTTTACGGCGATTGCCTGCGCCTGGCCGCGTTCTTCTGCCCCAATACCCGGATATGCCCCTGGTGTATCTATAAAAACTACAATCGGTAAATGGTGATCCTGGGCCAGCTGCATTGCCCTTAAGGCTTTGCGGTACCCTTCAGGATGCGCACAGCCAAAATTACGTTTCAGGTTTTCTTTGGTGTCCCTTCCTTTTTGATGTCCCATCACCACAATTTTTTGATCATCAATTTTCGCTAATCCCGTGATTAAAGCCTTATCATCGGCAAAAAATCTGTCGCCGTGTAATTCAATGAAATCGGTCATCAAAGCATTAATATAATCTAAGGTATAAGGCCGTTGAGGATGCCTGGCAATTTGTACCCTCTGCCAGGCATTAAGATTTCCATAAATATCTTTTCTTAAATGCTCGAGTTTTTCTTCCAGCCGCTTTACTTCCAGGGAAAGATCAATCTGCTTGTTGGAAGTAAAGCTCTTGAGTTCCTGGATTTTTTTCTCCAGCTCGACAATCGGTTTTTCGAAATCTAGTCCGTTCATCTTTTATTAATTGAATTAAAGGATTAATCGACAATAGTAACTTCGGTGTCTTTAGGTACGATTGTATAGAGTTCTTCAACTTCGCCATTGGCCATGCGTACACAGCCCTGGGTAACTTGTTTGCCCAGGCTTTGCGGTTCGATAGTGCCGTGAATGCCGTATCCGGCGAGATTAAACCCCATCCAGCGCGTACCAAGAACATTTTCTGGGCTGCCAGGAGCCACAACTGCTCCGGCCTTAAACCAGGTAGGATTAGGAAGTTTTTCGACGATCTTAAAAGTACCCACAGGTGTGCAATTATTCGCGCCGGTAGCAACAATATAAGTCTTTACTACTTCCTCTCCACTCTTTAAAATGAGGATATTTTGCGTCTTATCGACTAAAATATTAAAAGGAACGGTCCAGACTTTAATTTTTTTCCCGGGCAGGATTTTATCTTCGCTTAAATTATTGCTTTTTTTAATCAACTCTACTGTAGTTTTAAATTCTCTGGCAATCTTTCCTAAGGTGTCTCCTGGTTTAATTTGATATAGTGTAGTTTTCGCAGTAACAATCGGAGAAAAAAGTAATTTAATGTTCAGGTCTTCGATTTTTTTCTGCCAGTTGGCAACCTCATTTGAACCGGAAAAATCATTAACTAATTTTTCATACGCCGCCTTACTCGCTAAAAGATCGCCTTTATTTTCTAATTCTTTGGCCTGCACAATTAGTTTTGATGCAGAACCCCTACTAATAAAGCCGCCGCTTAAAGACGGATTATTATTTTTAAAATGTAAAATAATTAAAATCCCCAGAATCGAAAAAACTACTATAATAACTAACCACCATATTTTTTTCATCCGACTAACTCCTCATCATACTAAAAAAAGCAATAGTAATCCCCAATAAAGCCCCCATGATTACTTCAATCGGGGTGTGACCGATTAATTCACGTAACCTGGCTTCGTGAATACGATGCTGCCAATAGATATCTTCCATAATTTTATTTAAAATATGTGCCTGTCTACCCGCGGAGTGACGCACAACATGCGCGTCAAACATCACCACTATCGCAAAAGATGCAGCAAGCGCAAAATGCACGCTGCTAAAACCGTATTCAATGCCTACCGCCGTGGCAAGGCAAGCTGCTCCTGCGGCATGAGAAGAAGGCATGCCGCCAGTGCCAATGAACCAACGAAAATCAAATCTTTTCTCGCGGATAATACCGAAAGTAACTTTGATCGATTGGGCAACAATCCAAGAAAAAATTGTGACCATGAAAACCTTATTCCTATATATTTCGACAAGTATTTCGTTCATTGTGCGTTAGTTGAGTTTTGAGGCTTTTCTGTAGCACCCTTATTTAATAAAAACCCACGGTTACCTATAGCGGTATTTTTCGAATCAGTTTTCTTAATAACTTCTATACCTACTTTACGTATCTGCGTCTGCAGTTCTTTGATCGCCTTTTTTTGCTCTCCTAGAGAACGTAGCCGGCTATTTAAACCCTCATTCTCCTGGGTCAATTTTTCTACCCTTTTTACCAACTCATCTCTTTCCTGCTTTAAGCCAATAACTTGCTTACTCTCTTCTTGGCTTTTAGCTAAATCCTGGTTCAATTTACTATCTTTTTGCTCTTCTGTTTTTAAATTGTTCTTTAGCTGCGTATTCTCTGCCAAAAGCTTCGCTAAAGAGTTTTTTTCCTTCTCTAGTTCCTGCAATAGCTTTTGCTTCTCATTCTCTAAATTACCCAACTGTTCTTTTATCTGGTAAATCGTTTTTTGCAGGCCGAGATTAACCTTGAGCAAAACAAGGTAATTCACGCTCGAATAGAGCACGACAACGCAGCCTAAAGCAAATAAAAGGGTTTTAACGGTTGTTTTCATCTTAAATAATTAGCTTTCATTATAATTGGGTACATCTTAAAAAGCAAGTTATTTCTCTGAGGCAGGAATTACTTCTATTTTGACCTTTGCAGGATAAGTAACTTGGCCATTTTTAATCAAGAAACCCCGGTTACCATCTAAGATTTTTTTCTCTAAATGCACCTTCCCCGGATTGACTTCGAGCCTTAAGGGTGCGTTCCTATTTTTTCTTAACTCATTAATTCTCGCCTTAAGCTCAGAGGGGGAATTCAACTTCTCTCTCATACTTTCATTTTCCTGCGAAAACTGGCTGAGTTTTTCGGAACGCTTGATTAAGGTAATATTTTCTGCTTTCAAAAGCAAGAATTTTGCATTTAAATCATCAATTGCCTTCTTGGTCTGATTCAGATCACTAAAAAGTTTTGACATCCTTTTTTTCACCGCTTTAAGATTCTGCTTGAGCACAATTTTTTCCTGAGAAAGCATGTCTACCTGCTGCTTCGCCTCCTGCAGCTGCGCCAAAAAGGCCTTTTTTTCTTCTTCCAAGGTTGCCAGTTGCACTTTAATCAGGTTCAAATTTTCGGTTAATTCGTTCTTCTCTTTAATGATAATACCGTACTTAACAACAGAGAAGACGGCAACAGTAAGCAAAAAAATAATCAAAATGTTCTTTAATAGCCCTTTATCCATAGTTTTAAGTAGTATTATATTCTAGCACCCCTAAAAAGCAAGACTTTTCTTAGCTATTAAGCTAGATTTTTTGGTGAGATTTCACGGGCGATTACGTCTATTATAGGTGAGAGGCTAACTATATACTTATGGAGGTGAACATATGCTAGCCAAAGTCCAGAGTTACGGTCTTTTAGGAATAGAAGCGTATCCGGTTGAAATAGAAGTAGATGTTTCTTTTGGCCTACCCGCTGTGACGCTAGTCGGCTTGGCTGATACTGCGATTCGGGAAAGCAAGGAACGGGTGAAAGCTGCAATCAAAAATTCCGGTTTTCAATGGCCGCAGGAGAGAATTACCGTGAGCCTTGCACCTTCGGACTTGAAAAAAGAAGGTGCCTCTTTTGACCTGGCAATTGCCCTTGGGATACTTGCTGCGTCTGAACAGCTGGATGTTGAGAGGTTAAAGGATTATTATATCTTCGGGGAATTGTCTTTGGACGGACTGATCAGGCCGGTAAAAGGGATCCTACCAATTAGCCTGGCAATTGCCTTCTCAGAAAAAAAGCAGGCTTTAGTGCCGCAAGAAAACAGCCAAGAAGCAGCTGTCGTTTCCGGAATTAAGGCTTTTGCGGTTAGGAACCTAAAACAGACCGTAGAACTAATCCATGAGCCACAGGCAGTTACACCATTACAAGTGGCTTTTACCAACCCAAGTAAAAAACCACCAGAGTACAAAAATGATTTCTCAGAAATTAAAGGCCAATACGCAGCA
>JAQUNE010000137.1 GCA_028717765.1 Candidatus Omnitrophota bacterium
CAAGGAGCGGGCACGGTTCCCGCAGCCGGCTTCTTAATTAAAAAAACAGCCCTTTATCGAGGGCCCGGCTGCGGGAGAGCGACGCAGCCGACCGGAGCGAGCATTTTCACGCCGGGAAAATGCGAGCGTCCCCGCGAAAGCACAGACAAGACAGAAGCTGGATAATAGCAATTAAGGCGAGCGAAAACGGACAGATTCATTATTAAGATCAACTTACAAGTATTATTGACACCTAATATAATCGATGCTATACTTAGGGTTTGATAAGCGGCAAAAAATCCAAAAAGAAGGGAGATGATTACATTGCCAGAGATTGAAGTAAGAAAGGACGAGTCATTTGAATCTGCTTTGCGCAGGTTTAAAAGGCAGATTGAACAGGAAGGTATCTTAAAAGAAATCCGCGAACGCAAGCATTACGAAAAGCCCAGTGAACGTAAACGTAAAAAAGCCAGGAGAAAAAGATAGAAAATATGGGCTTAGCGCTTTCTACTTCCTGGAATGCTGCACGTTTTAATAATGCAAAAAAGCTGATCTTTGAAATAAAAAACCTGGGATTTACCCAAGTTGAACTTAGTTTTAACCTGAACTCTTCTATGGTTAAAGATATCAGGCAACTTGTAAAACTAAAGGAAGTCCAGGTAGTCAGCTTGCATAATTTTTGCCCTACCCCCTACGGAGTCGCGCGTTTAAAAGCATTACCTGATTATTATGCGATGTCTTCTACGGATGAAGGGATGAGAAAAAAATCCGTCAATCAGGCAAAAATTACTATTGATACAGCAAAATCCCTCGCAGCCTCAGCAGTGGTCCTACATTGCGGAAGGGTAGAGATCCCCGACCAAACGCGCAAATTAATTGAGCTATACTCTTCAGGCAAAAAGAACAGTAAAGAATATAAAGTACTTAAAGAAAAGGCGATTGAAGAAAGAAGTTCGTTGGCAAAGCCATATTTTAAGAATACCTTAAAGAGCCTTGAAGAAATAAATAGATACGCGCAGAAAAAAAATATATTACTGGGGATTGAAACAAGGTTTTATCTCCGGGAAATCCCATCTTTTGCGGAAATTGGCTTAATTTTAAAAAAGTTCCGGCATTCCAATATTTATTATTGGCATGATACCGGCCATGCCCAGGTAATGGAAAATTTGGGGCTAGCCAAACACGAAGAATTTCTTAAACTTTACGCAAAATACATGATCGGAGTCCATTTGCACAATATCCGCGGATGCTCTGATCATCAGGCTCCCTTAAAAGGGGATTTTGATTTTAATTTTTTAAAACCTTACTTAAAAGAAAGTACGCTTAAGGTAATTGAAGCACATTATCAGGCATCCGGAGAAGATTTAAAAAGAGGCAAAAAATATCTAGAGAAGGTATTCGGTGAAAGAAGATAATATCCGTCAGGCGCGCTTTGCAGGGCAATTTTACCCCTCAAACACCAAAGAATTAAATAGCCGGATTTCTGGCTTTGTTGATAAAGAGGCTAAAAAACAGGATTGTCTTGCCTGTGTTTTGCCGCATGCTGGTTATGACTATTCAGGGTATGTAGCAGCTCAGACGGTTTCCCGAATTAATCTAAAAGAAAAAATCATCCTGCTTGGCCCAAACCATACCGGAACAGGTAGCGATTTTAGCATTATGACACAGGGAGAGTGGAAAACACCGCTTGGGGAAGTTAAAATAGACCATTCTTTAGCAGAAACGCTTCTCAAAGAAACCCCAGAACTAAAGATGGATACAAAAGCGCACGCAAATGAACATTCCCTGGAAGTAGAATTGCCATTTTTGCAGTATTTTAAAACAAATTTCCAGATTGTTCCGATTGCATTCTTGTCCGATGATCTGACAACCCTGAAAAGAATCGGGCAGGCAATAGCCTCCTGTATAGAAAAGCTTAAGATCAAGGATTCAACTTTAATCATTGCCAGTTCTGATATGACGCATTATGAACCGCAGGCACAGGCTGAGAAAAAGGACCATCTGGCAATAGAGGCAATCCTACAATTAAATGAGGAAAAATTATTTCAGCTGATCAATCAATATAACATTACGATGTGTGGATTTGCCCCGGTAATTTCCATGCTTAGCGCAGCCAAGAACCTGGGTGCGAAAAAAGGGGAATTAGTCAAGTACCAAACCAGCGGTGACACAACCGGGGATACTTCTGCGGTTGTTGGCTATGCTGGAATGATTATTTATTAAAACGGGGGAGAAAAATGAAAAGGCCATGGTTAAAACCGATACTTACACGATTATACAAGCCCCATGAAGAAACAATGCTATTAAACCGATGCAAATGGAACACCTATAGCGGTATTTGGGGCGGGCCTGATGTTGCCGCTAATATGTGTTTGGCCGCCGTATTTATCGACCGCATTACCAAACAAAAAGTTTGCGGCATCGGTTCGCCACCGTGCGATTCATACGGAGTCTCATAGGAGGATTATGGAAAAAAATATTGATGAAACCTGGAAAGAAACCGTAGCAAAAGAAAAAGAAAATCTCACCAAAGAGGGTAAATTTGTTCCTCCTGAGCCTGATTTTAACTTTTTTATTACTACCTTAGCACTTCAGGCCTCAATTTCTCTAGGTGTCGTGCCTAATCCTAGCACCAATAAAACCGAAGAAGATATTTTCCAGGCAAAATTTCTTATTGATACCCTAGGAATGCTGAAAGAAAAAACCAAAGGTAATTTAAGCGAGGAAGAACTGAAGTTCTTAGAAAATATTCTCTACGAATTAAGGATGCAGTATGTCGCAAAGCAAAAAGCTTCACCCGCTCCAGAGAAAAAGGAGGAAAAGAAAAATGATTGATAAAGACCTTTTGGAAATCTTGGCTTGTCCTGCCTGTAAGGGGGACGTAGAATTGAAAGGCGATAAAATTGTCTGTAAAAAATGCCAGAAAAAATATCCGATTAAAGACGGAATTCCTATTATGTTAATTGACGAGGCAGAAGGCTAACTAAAAAATGAAGAAAATACTAGTAATCCACGGCCCAAACCTAAACCTCCTAGGAACCCGGGAGCCGGCAATTTACGGTAGAATAACACTCAAAGAGATCAACTCTGAATTAGAAAAACTTGCAAAAAAAAGAAAAGTTAGACTAAAGATCCTACAGTCAAATCATGAAGGCCAGATTGTTGACGCAATCGGTAAAGCGAAAAATAAATTTTCTGCACTCCTCATTAATCCGGCTGCCTATACGCATACTAGTGTTGCAATCAGAGATGCCATAGCAGCTTCAGGCATACTAACAGTAGAGGTACACCTCTCTAATATTTACTCCAGAGAAAAATTCCGCCAAAAATCTTTAATCAGCCCGGTAGTAAAGGGGACAATTCTAGGATTTGGGCACAAAAGCTACTCTCTCGGCCTAGCAGCACTCCTTGACCTACTAGAAGTTAAATGAATCCAGCGATAAAAAACGTCTATAGCGCACTAAAAAAGAAGAAACTAGATGGATTATTTATTTCTTCTGCCCCAAATATCTCCTATTTAACAGCCGCCATGAGCCGGGATTCTTTTCTACTTCTGAGCTCTAAGAAAAATATTTATTTTACTGATGGCCGTTATACCGCAGAAGCAAAAAAATACCTTAAGCATTGCGAAATCAGAAAAATTGAAGGGCCTATTTTTAAAACCATCTTTGAATCTTGCAACGCTTTAAAGCTAAAAAGGGTGGGCTTTGAAGAAAAGCATCTTTCTTTTATCGGCTATGACAAATTAAGTAAAGAATTTCAAGGTAAGATCGAGCTTATTCCCACAAAAGGCATAATCGAAGACTTAAGGACGATTAAATCCGCGGATGAGATTAAAAAAATTAAAAGAGCCACAGAGATCACTATCCTGGCATTTAATTTTATCCGCGATTTTGTTGTACCGGGAAAGACTGAATTGGAAATCACAGGGGAGCTTGAGCGTTTTATCAGGCTTAAAGGAGCAAACAGCTCTGCCTTTGATATCATTGTTGCCTCCGGGCCAAATTCCAGCTTTCCGCACCATTTAAGTTCGCAACGTAAGATCAAAAATCATGAACCGGTGTTAATCGATCTGGGAGTTGACTATCTAGGATATAAATCCGACTTGACAAGGGTCTTCTTTTGGGTAAAATTAGTACTCTTGTCAAAGAGGTCTATGCAATTGTAAAAGAAGCGCAAGCTAAAGCAATCAAAAGAATTAAAGCAGGTGTTCCTACAAAAACCA
>JAQUNE010000138.1 GCA_028717765.1 Candidatus Omnitrophota bacterium
TGGAATCGCCGTAAGGCCTTATTTAGTGTAGCAGACCGTTTTGGCTGCACAAAAGTTGCCCTTGGCCACCATAAGGATGATATTATTGAAACGATTCTGATGAACCTTTTCTTTCATGGAGAAATTTCCGCGATGAACCCGAACCAAAAATTGTTTAAAGGTAAAATCACCCTGATCAGGCCTTTAGCTTATGTTGATGAAGATATGATCGTGAAATTTTCTAAAGAGCTGGATTTTCCCCATCATAAATGCGCCTGCCCTAATTCACTTACCTCGAACCGCACCAAGGTCACAGAAATCATTAAAGACTTAAGGAAGATCTGCCCGGACGTAAAAACCAATATTTTCCGCAGCGTCAAACGCATAAAAACGGATTATTTGCTTTAAGGATAGAATAAGCAGTGGTATAATGAGCCTATGGTTTGGATTATTGGTTTAGCATTCTTATTTTTAGCGGCAATCCTCATTGCCCTTACCTTAAAGATCTCTTCGCAGGTTAACGACCGGTTGAATCAGATGAATTTGTCTTTGCAGGAGGCAAATAAAACTATCGGAGCCAATCTCGGCAGTGCCACTACTGTTTTTGGCAGTGTCGAAGAGAAGCTGGGGCAGCTAGAAGCAACTAACCGTCAGATTTATGAGATTAGTAAGAATATTTCTAGCCTCCAGGAACTTTTGCGCGCACCCAAATTCCGCGGGCAAATGGGGGAAACGCTCTTAGAAAACTTATTATCGCAGGTCCTGCCCAAAGATCATTTTGAAACCCAGTACCGCTTTAAATCCACTGATGCGGTGGACGCGGTGATTCGTTTAGGCGAGCGGCTGGTGCCGGTGGATGCCAAATTTAGCTTGGAGAATTTTCAGAAAATCCTCGATACGCAGGATGAAGCGGCAAAGAATATCTTCCGTAAAAAATTTATCCAGGACGTAAAAAACCGGGTGGATGAAATTGCCCTGAAGTATATCCTTCCCGCAGAAAATACTTATGATTTCGCATTGATGTATATCCCGGCGGAGAATGTTTATTATGAGGTGATCATTAAGGAAGACCTTTTTTCCTATGGCATGGCAAAAAAAGTGATCCCGGTTTCTCCGAATACCTTTTACGCATACCTGCAGGTAATTTGCCTGGGGCTAAAGGGAATGAAATTAGAGGAAAATACCAAATCGATACTGAAAAACTTAAGTGCTTTGAATATTGAGATGGATAAATTCAAGGAAGATTTTACTGTCCTGGGTAACCATCTTACTAATGCCAGCACCAAATATGGCGATAGCCAAAAAAGGCTGGATCGTTTTTCCGGAAGGTTAAGCGATATCCAGGATGCCAAACAGATAGAAAAGAAGTGATTTTTCAGCATCCAGATCTAATTTGTGCTTTTAGTAGGCGGCCAGAAAATATGTCTTTGGCCTATGGCGATACAAAACACGTTCTTTTAAACCGCCGGGACTTCTTAGGCAGCTTAGGCGTAGATCCTGGTTTATTAGTTTGCGCTAAACAGGTGCATGGCGCTGTCGTAAAATATGTGACTGAAGCTGACTGCGGCAAAGGCGCTTTATCCGCCGAAAGCGCAATTGAGGGTACTGACGCGCTAATTACAGATAAAAAAAATCTCCCGCTTGGTATTTTTACCGCAGATTGCCTTTCTATATTTTTATTCGATCCTTCCCATTTAAGTATCGGGGTGATTCACGCCGGCTGGCGTAGCACCCGGGAAAATATCGCCGTAAAAACTATTAATTTAATGGCCGAGAAATTTAAGACTAAGGCCGCAGATCTCTATGTAGGATTTGGCCCGGCGCTTCGAGAATGCTGTTATGAAGTGGGTGAGGAATTTAAAGGTTATTTTTCTGATTGCGTAAAAGAGAATAATGGTAAATTTTTTTTGGACCTTGTTATCGTAAACCTGAAACAACTTTTAGGGCTTGGTGTTGAGCGCGCAAGGATCCAGGATACTAAAATCTGTACCTGCTGCCGGAATAAGGAGTATTTTTCTTTCCGTAAAGAGGGTAATGCCTGCGGTAGGATAGCCTCGGTAATTATGTTGAAATGATCCCTTTAAAAGACGATAATTCCACTAACACCTTTCCTTTTGCCACTATCGGCATTATTATCGTTAATCTTCTAGTTTTTTTATTCGAAATGAACTCGGGCGATCAATTGGATGCGCAGCTTTTGCTTTTCGGGGCAGTACCTTTGCGGATCACGCACTTAGAGAGTTTACCGGTATTAATCACTTTGCTTACAGCGTTATTTTTTCACGTGGATATTTTTCATCTTGTGGGAAATATGCTTTATCTTTGGGTCTTTGGACAAGCAATCGAAGATAAGCTAGGGCATTTGAAATTTATCTATTTTTATTTGCTTTGCGGCATTGTTGCATCGATGGGATTTATTATGCTCATACCAGATTCTCAATTGCCCTTAATCGGAGCAAGTGGAGCGATCTCCGGGGTTTTAGGAGCGTATTTTCTCTTATATCCTGAATCAAGGATTCAGATACTTGTGCCTTTATTCATCTTTTGGAAAAAAATCAGGATCCAGGCTTTTTGGTTTTTGCTTTTTTGGATTATACTGCAG
Source organism: Candidatus Omnitrophota bacterium (assembly GCA_028717765.1). Next base: position 2,582 of record JAQUNE010000138.1, read on the forward strand.
TTTATTTATGGAACCACTAATTTTAATCTGAGTAAAACCGCTAATTCAGGCGGGGTAGGCTGGATTGCGCATGTGATCGGTTTTATTGCCGGAGCATTATTTTTAACTATTTTTTCAATGCGAACTGTTTCTGCCAGGAGTAAATAACCTTGATGACAATTTACCACTTGGATTTTGTTTTGTCTGCTCCGGATACTTCATTAGAGGTATTGAAAAAATCCCTTGAAGGCGGCGCGGATAATCCAGAGATCCGGCAGAGCTCAGATGAAAATTCGCCAGGTGGGAAAAGCTTTATGATCCAGGTTCGTACGCAGGATCCTACACTGATATTCGATATTTGTTCACAATACGGAAAAATCAGTTCTGTAAAAGTAAACGAGGAGGGGGTTTAAAATGGCAAAAGCAATTGTAATTTATTATTCCCGTAGTGGTAATACTAAGAAAATGGCGGAATTGGTCCTTGATGGGTTAAAGAACGAGAAGATCGAGGCTCAATTAAAAGAGGTGAAAGATGTAAGGGTAGATGAGCTACTGCAATATGACGCGATTATTATCGGTTCACCAACCTATTATGGGACAATGAGCGCAGAAATCAAGAGATTGTTGGATGACTCTGTGAAGCTTCATGGGAAGCTGGATGGTAAAATCGGCGCGGCATTTGCTTCTAGTGCCAATATCGGTGGCGGAAATGAGACCACGATCCTAGATATCTTGAACGCAATGTTGATTCATGGTATGATTATCCAAGGTGACCCACAGGGCGATCATTACGGGCCTGTGGCTATTGGCGCACCGGATGCCAGGGCTACCAAGCAGTGTGTAAAACTTGGCAGTAGGGTGGGAAAATTAATTAAAAAAATTTACGCTTAAAAGATGGAGAAAATAGTTATTTTTATTACCAGCGCGAATAAGAAAGAGGCAAAGGCAATTGCCAAAGCCTTACTAGGCAAAAGGTTAGTTGCCTGCGTGAATATAATCGATAGAATAGAGTCTTTCTTTTGGTGGGAGAAAAAAATCGATTCGGCAAAAGAAGTACTCCTGATCGCCAAATCAAAAAAATCAAACTTCCAAAAAATAACCGCGTTGGTTAAGGCTAAACACAGTTACCAGGTTCCGGAAATTATTGCTTTGCCGATTATTGCCGGTTATCAACCTTATTTAGGATGGATCGATGACTCTCTCAGGTAGCCCAGCAGATTATTTAATCGCTTTTGTTGGCGGGATATTAGTGAGTTTTACTCCTTGTGTCTATCCGTTAATTCCGATCAGTGCCGGCTATATTGGCGCTAGCGGTGCCTCCTCAAAATTAAAAGGTTTTGCTTTAAGTTTTATTTATGTTACAGGAGTGGCAGTTACTTATTCTATCTTAGGTTTAGTCGCTTCTTTAACCGGGTCATTCTTCGGTAAAATCAGTTCCCACCCGGTTACTTATATTGTGGTAGGGGTAATTATTATTTTATTTGGTTTGTCGATGGTGGATGTATTCAGTTTCTTTCTTCCAAATATCATTAGGCTACCTGTTTTAAAAAAAGAAAATTATTTTTCTACCTTTTTTCTGGGGTTATGTTCTGGCTTGATTGCTTCTCCTTGT
>JAQUNE010000139.1 GCA_028717765.1 Candidatus Omnitrophota bacterium
AGGTTCAAGGACCGTATCTTAAATATTCATCCGGCTCTTTTGCCCGCTTTTAAGGGGGGGCATGCGATTAAGGATGCTTTTGATTACGGGCAAAAGGTTACTGGGGTAACCGTGCATTTTGTCGATGAAAAAATGGATCATGGCCCGATAATTTTACAGGCTCCGGTAGGGATAGAAGAGGATGATACCTTAGAATCCCTGGAGGCTAAGATCCATAAATTAGAACACAAGCTTTATCCGCAGGCTATTTCGTTGTTTGCTGAAGGAAAACTTAAGATAGAAGGAAGAAGGGTAAGAATTACTCCAGGACTTTCTCCATTACCGCCGCACGATTTAAAATAACCCTATTTTTTGTAGCCAGATTATACATTTCCAGATTATAAAAATCCTTATAACCGTAAATTTTTAAGGTATAAGCAGCAAGATTCTCGATTTCTTTATCAATATCAACATTTCTTCCTACTTCAGGTTTTTCAAATTTTAGTTCCAGCCGTTGCTTAATCTGTTTGCTGAGGAAGTCTTCCATGGTTATGTCTCGGTATTTAAGATGCCGGCCTTCTTTATCCCCAATAATTTCCAGAGCGGGGAAGCGGTTTGATTCCTGGATACTGCGGTGCTGATATTCGGTGATCGACATCAGGCCGTAAAATACTTTTTTAAAATCCGGATAAAAGGTAAGCTGTTCGATTTGCAGGCCGAATTTCTCCCCAAATGCTTCAAAAGCATTTTTTGTATCAGCTACGATAAGATAAAAAAATTGCGGAGTTTGATCAGATTTTTCCGTACTAAAAATTACCCTGCGTACCACCATCCAGACGTTATTTACTTTTTCTAGGGCATCCTTACTATATTTATATTCATTAGTTTTTTCTTTATCGGGATGCGGTTTAATATTATAAGCCAACTCGAATGTTTTATTTTTGTATTGCACATCATCGGAAAGAATAGTAAATTTTTCAGTGAACTTCTGGGGAGATTTTTCCAGCAGTTGATCAACGGGCATATAAATCCAGAGAGTTGAACCGACTTGTTTTATTATAAGGTCTAGTTTATATTCTTTTTTGCAGATATCAGCAATTGCTTTAGGGATATCTGCTTTTGAATAGGTAGGAGCAGTGGAATAGGAACAGCCGGAAATTACGAAGCTAATGAATAATAGGCTAAGGGCGGCTCTTGCCAAATTCTTTAAAGATGGCTTCGATTTCATCATAGTTTAATTCTTCTTTTGCCACCAATTCTTTGGCTAGGCGGTCAAGTAAAGGTTGTTCTTTGGTGAGTAGGTCCCGGGCTTCCTTAAGGCAGGATTGCATAATATCCTGAACGTCATTATCAAGTTTTAATTTCATCTCTTCGGAGATCAAAACTGAACCGCCCATGCGCCGGTAAAAATCCAAGGCATGGAAATCTCCGATAATGCCGGATCTTCCCATCCCCAAGCGCCAAACCATATTATGCGCAGTATAGAGGGCGTTTGCAAAATCGCCGCCTACGCCTGCGGTAGTAAACCCAAATTTTATTTTCTCCGCGGCATAAGAACCAAGAGAGATTTTGATTTCATTTAAAAGCTCTCTTTGATCGGAGATGAAAGTTTCTTCGCGTTCCGGTACCCAGGTAACTCCGCCTGTATGCCCGCGGGGAGTGATGGTAATTTTAAAAACATCTTTTGAAGCTACCATGAGATAAGTAACAATGGCATGGCCTGCTTCATGATAGGCAATCAGCAATTTTTCTTTTTCGCTAAGTTTGATTCTGCGCTTGATCCCTAAGGCGATCCTTTCTCTGGCATCATCAATATCTTTCATCGTCACGAGCGGATTTTTATTCCGCACGGCAATCAGTGCGGCTTCGCGGACCATATTAGCAATATCTGCAGGGCTGCTGCCTACGGCAATGCGCGCCAGGCGGTCCATCTTTACATTGTCAGGGTCATATTGAATATTTTTCAGGTAATAAGCGAATAATTTTTGCCGATCTTCAAGATTAGGTTTATCAACATAAATCTTGCGGTCAAATCTTCCCGGACGTAAAAGTGCCGCATCAAGAAAGTCTTCCTTCATATTAGTGGCACCGATAATCACTACATTAAGGTCCTTTTCTTTAAGTCCGTCCATTTCAACTAATAACTGGTTAAGTGTTGTATTGCTTTCAGTTTGGCCGCCAAAGCCTGAATCTTGCGAACGTTGCGCTCCTACGGCATCGATTTCATCGATAAAAATAATACAGCCGCCTTCTAATTCCGCTAACTGGCGCGCCTTTTTAAATAAGCTGCGGATCCTTCCGGCGCCTACACCTACGAACATTTCAACAAATTCCGAACCAGACATGGAGATAAAAGGGAGGCTGGCTTCTGTAGCAATTGCCTTGGCAAGATAAGTTTTACCGCAGCCCGGAGGACCGAGCATAAGAATACCCCTTAAGATTTTGCCTCCGATACGCTGGAGTTCCGCGCGGTCCTTGATCAATTTTACCACTTCAAAGGCTTCTTGTTTGGCTTCATCCATGCCGATGACATCTTTCCAAGTGATCCCGATTTCTTTACCATCAATAGATTTTTTGCTGGTTTGAGAGAAAGAGCCGGCACCTTTTTTAAACATCAGCCAGTACCACATATAGGTATATACTATACCGAAGATAAGTGCCATAATGATCTGCAGGTAGAGCTGGAGAGGGATCATTGCCAGCTGCGACTGCCTTAAATATGACTCTGATTCGTTCCAGGCGCGGATTCCTTTAATGATAAAAAACACCAGGGAGATGAGCAAAAGTGCCCCCGCGATAATCATGAGGATTTTTACCCAGTGCAGCTTCCAGTAATATTTTAACTTCTTCGAATCCATTATTGCTCCTTTTTAAGGCTTTCTATTTCTTTAAAAAATAGCATATTAAGCCAGGTAAGTCAAACCTTTTCTTGACTTCAGGGGTATAAAGTGTATAATAAATTTTCTCAATCTATTATAATTAGGAGGAAAAAGAAAATGGTAAAGATTAGCAAGGTTTGGGCAAGACAAATTCTTGATTCCAGAGGCAATCCTACTGTAGAAGTGGACGTAGTTTTGGATAATGGTATCCTCGGTAGAGCCGCGGTTCCTTCCGGTGCTTCTACCGGAGAGCATGAGGCGCTGGAGTTAAGAGATGGCGATAAGACAAAGTACATGGGCAAGGGCGTGCTCAAGGCGGTAAATAACGTTAATAGCGTAATTGCTTCAAAAATCAAAGGTTTAGAGCCTGATTTTAAAAAAATCGATCAGCTCATGCTTGAGCTTGATGGCACAGAAAATAAATCTAAGCTGGGAGCTAATGCTATTTTAGGGGTTTCCATGGCAGTTGCCAAGGCAGCAGCACTTGCTAAGGGCGAGTCCTTGTACAAATTCCTAGGTGGCAATGATGCGCATATTTTACCGGTGCCATTAATGAATATCCTTAACGGCGGAGCGCACGCAGATAATAACCTTAACATCCAGGAATTTATGATTGTACCCAAAGGAGCTCCTAGTTTTGCTGAAGCATTAAGGTATGCTACTGAAACCTTTCATAGCTTAAAATCAATTTTAAAATCAAAAAAGTTAAATACCTCAGTCGGCGATGAGGGCGGATTTGCTCCTAATCTACAATCTAATCAGGAGGCGCTGAGTTTAATTCTGCAAGCAATTGAAAAAGCCGGTTACAAGCCTGGCAAAGATATTTGTTTGGCCCTGGACTGCGCTGCCAGTGAATTCTATAAGGATGGTAAGTATAATTTTGAGAATTCGCAAAAAACTTCAGCAGACCTAATTTCTTTATATGAAGGTTGGTTAAGTAAGTATCCGGTAGTTTCCATTGAAGACGGGCTTTCCGAACGTGACTGGCCGGGTTGGCAGGCAATGACTAGGCAATTAGGCAGTAAGTTACAATTGGTCGGCGACGATATTTTTGTGACTAACCCAAAAATTTTCCAAAAAGGGATTGCAGAGCATATCGCTAATGCTATACTGGTGAAGGTTAATCAGATCGGCTCACTTTCTGAAACACTGGAAGCTATTTCCATTGCCAAGAAAAATAAATATAACGCGGTTATCTCCCATCGTTCCGGAGAAACCGAGGATACTACGATTGCGCATTTAGCTGTGGCGTGCGGCTGCGGGCAGATCAAAACCGGCTCTCTTTCGCGTACCGAC
>JAQUNE010000140.1 GCA_028717765.1 Candidatus Omnitrophota bacterium
AGATGACAAAAAACTGCTTTTACGTGCGGAAATGAAGTTGCCAGGGAGGGCATGGCTGGAGTTTAATATTACAGAAAAAGATAATAATAAAAGAAGATTAAATATTACCGCTTATTATGATACCCAAAACCTTTTTGGAAAAATATATTGGTATCTCTGTTTGCCTTTTCACCGTTTTATTTTTCAGAATCTCATAAAAGAGATTGAAAAGAGGAGTTAAAAAAAGATGATCAAGCAGAAAATCTTAGCTACCTATTTTTTGGCCTTATTTGTGTTTGTTTTTACCGGCTGCGGGAATAAGGAAGAAGCCAAGAAGGTCGATCTGAGTAAGGTAGAGGAAATTAAAAACCTTCCTCAGGAACCTTTGACCTTAAGAATCGGGCTGATTCCTGAACAGGATATCCGTAAAATGGCAGCAAGGTATGAACCGTTAGCTAAATACCTAAGCAAAAAGTTAAATCTTAAAGTTATCCTTGTATATTTAGATAATTACGCCGAGGTGTGCGATAAATTTATCTATAAACAACTTGACGCCGCATTTTTTGGCAGCTTTAGTTATGTATTGACGAAAGCAAGAGCGCAAGTTGAACCGATTGCCCGTCCGGATTATCAAGGTATCTCCACTTATAGGGGGATGATTCTTGTAAGAAGGGGTAGCAATATCAGTAATGTGGCACAGATGAAGGGTAAAAGACTAGCCTTGGTGCATCAGGCGACTTTCGCAGGGTATCTTTTTCCATTATTTTACTTTCAAGAACATGGAGTTAAGGATTTAAAAGGATATTTTTCCCAGGTTATATTTTGTGGAGGCCATGATAGTGCAATATTCGCGCTCCTTAAAGGCCAAGCTGATATTGCTACTCCCAAGGACCTGGTGTATCAAAGATTGATTAAGGAAAATCCTGATTTAGAAAAAAAATTAGAGGTTTTAACGGTTTCAGAACCAGTTCCTTCTAATGCCTTTTGTGTCAGTGGGGATCTAGACCCCGGTTTAAAAGGGAAATTAAAAGATATCTTAATAAATTTGCACAAAGATCCCAATAGCTTGCCTATTTTAGAGTCTTTAGGAGGAGTAACCAAGTTTATTGAGACCAAAGATGAAGATTATCGGCCCCTTTATGAAACCATAAGGATATTGGGGATAGATTTGAATACCTACCCATATTATGAACGGCCGGATATGGGATTTAAACGAAGCGCAGATGTCCAAGAAGCTAAATAGCTCAAGCAAGATCAGCAGTTTTCTAGAAGCTAATCCTGGGAAGATCTGGGGTTTGCGTAAGAAAATTTTATTGGGTATGACCGCGCTGCTTTTGTTATTAGGCATAACCACCGCGTTAACCACCCGAGCAATATTACTGAAGGTTTTAAAGACGGAATTTCAGAAAAAGGGGCTAAGTTCTGCGAAAAGCCTTGCCGCCAGCTGTGTTGTGGATATTTTGACCGAGAATACCTCGAGACTTAAGAAATTGTTGGATAATGAGAAGGCTTCAGATTCGGATACAGCCTATATTTTTATTCTTGATGCTTCCAATCTTCCCCTCGCGTATACTTTTCAAAAAGGCTTTCCCATAGACCTGCTCAATGTAAATCTTTTGCCAAAAAATAAAGATTTTAAGATTCAACTTTTGGATACCCAGCTTGGTTTTATTTATGATATTAATGTCCCTATTTTTTTGGAGAAGAGCCTCATTGGTCAAGTACACCTCGGAGTGCTGCAAAAGGGAATTCAAAGGACGCTTCTCTTCATTGATTTGGTTATTTTGTTTGTGACCTTAGTGATGATTACTATTGGGATACTCTTAGCCTCTAAGATCGCCGCTTTAATCACGCAGCCGATTTCTAGCCTGGTAAAAGCCACGCAATCTATTCAAAAAGGTGATTTTTCCGCCAAAATAGAAGTGAAGACCAAAGACGAGATTGGGCTTCTGGCAATCGCCTTTAATCAAATGACAACTTATTTGAACCAGTCGAAAGAAAGAATAGAAGAGCTCACAAAAGACAGGGAAAGGCAAAGGATCGCCTTTGATTTGCACGATAATTCTGCGCAGGATTTGGCTAATTTCATTAAACGGCTTGAGCTTTGCGAGAAGCTCTTTAAAATTGAACCAGCAAAGGCTATCGAAGAATTACATGCCTTAAAAGAAAATATCCGCGGGCATCTTGACAAAGTGCGGCAAGTAATTCAAGGGCTTGCGTCGGTAAAAGGCGATACGTTTGACCTATTGCAAGGGATCAAGGAGTATATAAACGATTACCAGCAGTACCACGAGATTAATCTTAAATTAGATATTTCTCAATCCGTGAATACCGATATTCTGGCAGGTAAATCCAGGCAGATTTTTTATATCATTACAGAAGCCCTTACCAATATTAGAAAACATTCTTCTGCGAAGAATGTAGAGCTGCGCTTGGATTACAATGCGCTTAGTGAGCTGACAATAAATATAAAGGATGACGGGAAAGGTTTTGATCTTAAGGAGATCCAGGAGAAGGCTTCGCTGGGAAAGCTGGGCTTACTGAGCATGCGTCAGAGGGCAGCTTCTTTGGGAGGGGCTCTTAACATAAACTCAATGCCTAACCAGGGAACGGAAATTCTTGTTAAAATTCCAATTAGCGGTATAGTATATAATATCTAGAAAAGGGATAAAGCATGCCAGACATAATCAGGATATTTCTTTGTGACGACCATACCCTATTTCGCCAGGGAATCAGGAAATTATTGGAATTAGAGCCTGATATTGCGGTAGTAGGAGAGGCAGGTAACGGACAGGAGATGCTCAATATCTTAAAGAAGTCCGGACCGGATATTATCTTGATGGATATCGGGATGCCTGATCTTGACGGAGTTACAGCTACGTATAAAGCAAAGAAGATCCTACCGCGCGTAAAGATTATCATTCTTACTGTTTATGAAGATGAAGCGCATATCTTTCAGGCGATTAAAGCAGGGGCAATGGGGTATCTCTTAAAAGATGTCTCTATCGAGGAGTTGATTGAGGCAATGCGTAGTGTTTACAAAGGGGAAGCCCTGATTCAGCCGGTAGTAGCGACAAAGGTTTTAAAAGAATTCGCGATGTTGGATAAAAGGAAGATTTGCGAAGGCGATAAATTCTATAGTGATTTAACCGAAAGGGAAAAAGAAATTTTACGCCTGATCGCCTTAGGAGGCACAAATAAAGAGATTGCCAATAAGCTGGATATTTCCGAGAAAACCGTGAAAAACCACATCAGTAATATCTTTCAGACTCTCCACGTGAATAACCGCACGCAAGCCGCGATTTACGCCTTAGACAAAAAAATCTAACTGTCTCACAGAAGTTTATAGCGCCAAATTAGATCCTTGGTATTTTTCTGTAGTTAGTTTTAGGAAAAATACCAAGGATCCTATGCGCACAGCCTTAAGTGAACATAAGTTGCTGTGCGCATAGGACTAAAGACCTAGAGCAATCTAGGTCTTTTTATTTGTTCCAAAAAGGACTTTTGGCACTTGTGGATATTCTGATTGTTCTTATAATAGGCGCGAAACTATTGTCCATAAAGAGAGTTATTACTTTTCATAAAAAATGCAGTGGTTTATTTCCCACGAAACAATTAAATCTCCTTTCCTGAAGACCCTAGAAAAGGATTGCGGCGAAAAGATCAGCCATTGCTATCAATGTGGAAAATGTTCGGCAGGTTGCCCGATTACTTTTGAGATGGACTATCTGCCTAATCAGATTATCAGGATGGTCCAGCTGGGCATGGAAAAACAGGTTTTATCCAGTAAAACTATCTGGCTTTGCGCGTCTTGCCTTACCTGCACATCCAGATGCCCGCGAGAAATTGATATTGCGGAAATCATGGACTATCTGCGGCGTTGTGCTTATAAAAAGCAATTGATGCCGTTGGGAGAAACCGAGGTACCTCTTTTTAATAAAATATTTTTAAGAAACATTGAATTATACGGCAGGCTTTACGAAATGGGGCTGATTGGTATGTTTAACATCCTAAGCGGAGAATTCTTTAAAGATATGTCTTTGGCCCCAAAGATGTTCCTTAAACAAAAAATCGGTATTTTCCCTTCTCGCATCAAGAATATCAAAGAGGTAAGGGCAATTTTTAAGAATTCAGGCAAGTTAGGCAAGACAAAAAGAGATAAATTGTTACAT
>JAQUNE010000141.1 GCA_028717765.1 Candidatus Omnitrophota bacterium
AATTCTGTTGATGCAGGAGCTTTGGCAGCCGGCTCGGTCATGGCCAATCTTTTTAATGCCATTGGTAAGGCCAATGAAAGATTCGAAACTTCCTACCGGGATTTTTTTGATGAGATCTCAAATCTTTTTATTGAAGCACTTACCCATTTAATTACCGCTATTATTGAGGCGAATAAAGCGCGAGTCGAGGCTCAGCAGGCCCTAGATTATTCCTGTAGTGATCCTTGCACTGCCCTGAATAAGCTTAGTGATGGGCTTAAGTTTTTGGCCACCGCGATCACAGAAGTAGACTCTTTAGCCAAAACTATGGAGGAGATTAAGACTACGATAAAAAATTTCCAAGAAAAACATCTGGAGTATTACAAAAAAATCAGGCAGTTGGCAGCAGATAGCCGCCAGAAGGCAATGGGCATGGGGAGAAGATTTGGTTTTATGAATAGCGGAATTGCGGATAAGGTGGCTGATCGGCAATCCTTTACTAGTTTTTTAGACTCTGGGACGAGCGATAGCTATGAATGGTTTGACGGTCAGGAGCGCAGGCATTATATTGAGGTCAAGGTAAGTATCGATCCGGTTGAGAAATTTGAGCTTAAAGTTACAGAAAATACCTATTCTAAAGAGATGGAAATCATTGATAATATTATCAGTTTAATCGCTAGTGCAAAGGGCAGTTTAATGAACGCACAAGGTTATTATAATACTGCATATGGATGGCTATGGATAGCTTGTATACTTGCGCAATTTGAGTTACCCTATGCTGATCAATGTAAGAATGCAGCTGATAATCTCAAGCTCGGCCTTACTGAGCATGACGCGGGAATTACAACGCTTAAACAAATTATTGCAAAGATAATCGAAGCCTGGAAGGGATTATTTCCTAAAGATGGGACCTTTATGAGTTCTTCTGATTCTGATGCCAAAGATCAAATAATTTGCTGGATTGAAGAGATAATCCATAGCCATTCAGTAACAGTCAGGAGTAAACAAGAACACGCAGGTAAAGAGGAAGCGGGCATCTGGAACGCGCGTTATCCGGAGATTGAAAGTTTTAGCGTAGTTAACTTTGAGGGCAAAGGCCAGATACATCGGGAGAAAAATGGCAGCGGGTATGATGGCCCAATTTTAAGGTTTAATGCCTCTATCAAATCAACCGATACAGAGCATTAATCCGAAAGGCAATTATGTGTTCAAAAGAAAAAATAACCGGGATAATTATCATCATTCTATTTCTCTTTGCTGTTACTCCTCTAGAGGCAGCTTGGTGGGATATGAAAGGATTACCGGTTCCTGCGCATACAGAAAAGATTAAAGACAAAAATACGAAATTTGAGGGCGCGGAATTTGATGTAGTATATTATACCAGTACCCTTGATGTGCAAAGTATTAGGGATTTTTATGAAAATAAATTAGTTAAATTAGGTTGGCAAAAAAGTGATCCCCTTGCGCAACTCGGTAATATCCAAGATATTAAAGTTACACCTGAAATAACCGGGCTTTTTGGCGATGCCTTGATTTTTCGCAAGAATAATGAGATGATCGTGATAAGATTTATTTCTCAAGGGGCTAAAGAAAATAAATATATCCTTACTAAAAATAAGTTATTCCTGGAGAAAGATCTGCCGATAGACATAGCTTCTCTTCCTAGGCCTACATTTAAACTTAAGCACAACAATATTCCGGTATATCCGGATGCAGAGTTGATTAATTTATCTGAAGGGCAGGATTCTTTTGGAGCAACATATTTAAGCCGTGAAGATCCCCTCATAATCGAAAAATTTTATAAAAACCGGCTACTTAGTAATAACTGGAACTTAATCCAGAAGCTTTCGCCCACGAAAATTTATCCGCCGAAAGAGCCCTGCTATTATAAAGGCTTGCAATTAGGGGTGTTAGAATTCTCGAAAGCAAATGGAGAAAGCTGTAGGATATGTATTGCACATCCTATTCTTGACGAAAGCAAAATGACTAACCAAAGCAGTATTACCTATATTACAATAAGCTATGAGAAAAACAGCTAAGATACAAAATAAAGCACAAGGACTTTTAGCTTACATGATTTTTCTCGCCGTGGTCACGGGAGCCTTGATTGCGATGAGATTTTTTCTCACTCGTACGGTTCAGGAGAAATACCGTCAGAGTTCGGATGTCTGGGGTGAAGGCGAACAATATGAGCCTAATCGTACCGCTGCAGGCATGTCGGGAAGCACGTGGAAGAACAGAAAAGAGCTTTGCCCTGAGGCAGAAGCTAAATTGGCAGGATTAACAGCAGCACTGGAAAATTTATTTCAAAGAATACAGAAGCTTTTATATGAAATAGAAGATTTAGAGGGCCGGGCAGTATCGCTGGAATCACGCAAAGCAGACGCTGAAGCACAGGCACAGAGGTTAGACGAAGAGATGCTGCATGCAGAGGCCGAAGAAGTCAGAAAGATTAAAGAGCCGTTACAAAAAGAGGCAGATAAATTAAACGACCAGGCCAAGAAAAGAAAAGCAAAAATTAAAACTCTCAACGAAGAAATTAAAAACCTGCAGAAAAAAATCCAGCAATTAAAAGATTCCAATCCGGATTGTTTCTAACCAAAGGGGACGTTCCCCGAAGTGCCACTCTATTCGATCCTAAACTCTTTATCCACAATATCATCGTAAGGCCTCCTATTTTATGGGACCGTTTCCTTCTAAGCTTATATAGGATCAAAGGTTATAAAGGACCTGTCCCCATCCCTTTAATCTTTATAATGGTCAATATTGATAATGCTATCGATTCCTGATTGAACAGCATAATAAGAATTATAGCTACTCCAGTAGTAGTCTTCGGGTTTATTTACTAAACCAGCTCTCAGCGGATTATTATGGATGTACGAAAGACATTCTAAAATATAGTTTCCTCCTTCGATTATTTTGCTTCTGAAACGCCCCTGCCACACATAACCAGAATAGGCATATTTTTTTCTAAACTTTACACTATAAGATAAAAGGATAGCATGCATAATTTTTGAAATACTAATTTGACTATTGGCCGCGATAATAAGATGGGCATGGTTGTCCATTAAAACAAATCCATGTAGTTTAAAACCAAAACGTAATTGAAACTTTACTATAGATTTAAGAAGATTGATTTTATCATCCTCTGCTAGTAAAACTTGCTGCTTGTTATTTCCTCTTATGCAAATATGATAGACAGCGTTTTGAAAATAAATTCTTGGATACCTGCCCAATTATATTTCCTCCTGTTATAATAGACGAAGAGCAGCAGAATTTCTCACAGAATAATTTTGAGAATGGGGACAGTTCCTGTGTAACTATATGGTAGTAGATTTGTTAAAAGGAAACGGTCCATATAAAACCATATTAACTTAGGGATTGTACTTCTTTGGTCAGTTTGGACATTAAATTGAAGCGGAATCTCACGATTTCTCGATAAAATATAATGTCCAATTTAGCAGAAAGAATTTAGTAATGTCCAATCTAAATTTATGACCTTGATTAAAGGTATTCTGAAATTTTAAACCTTGAATATTGAAACTTTTCGAGGATTTTAAAATTCTAATTTGAGGTTTATTAGATCAGAATGTATTTTTTGAAAATTTAAGAAAACGTTCTCTTTTACCTATAGTATTACTCTTGACATGAATATTATATGTGGCATACTTTAGACGTAAAAGAAATGCCACGGAGCGAAAATCCGTCGGGAAACAATAGGCGGATCCGCTGTGAAATGCAGGAGGTAAACCTCGAGTGATCGAGGGGCACAAAGCCACGGGTCTTTTAGTTTGGACTAATAAATTTTTCTTCATAAAAGATAGCCGGGTTGCCGAATACCGCTGGTTAAGAAAAAGGTATAGGCAACTCGGTTTTTTATTTAAGGACTTATTAAAGAATTTAAAAAATATTTTATAAATGGAGGAGATGATGGAAATCTCAAATATGGGTCAAGGGGTGATCTTGGAGACAAAAAAACCAAAGTTTCGTCCTTGGATGAGGATGCTCAGTCTTTTTATTATTTTTACTTTTTTCTTCCAGATCACTCACGTGGGTTATATATTTGCGCAAGGTGACGGGGGGGGAGACGGCGGCGAAGAAGGTGGAGATGGTTATGG
>JAQUNE010000142.1 GCA_028717765.1 Candidatus Omnitrophota bacterium
CCTGCTTAACAATTTCTTCGACCTCTGCCAAACAACCAACACCGATTCCTCCGCAAGCAAGCCTAGCCTTTCTTGGCTCGATAAATTTATACCCAAAGGATTTTAATTTCCTGATATTCTCCTGGGTGATTTTATTCTTGTACATCCCTTCATTCATTGCCGGGGCAATTAAGACCGGGGCCTTAGTAGCAGAAACTATGCAAGTAAGCAAATCATCACAAATCCCAGCGGAAATTTTCGCAATGATATTGGCGGTGGCCGGGGCAATTAATACCAGATCCGCCTGCCTTGCTAAAGCCACATGCTCTATCTCCCAGGCTTCCGGTAAATCAAATAATCCCCGATAAACCTTATTTCCCGAGAGGCTTTGAAAAACAATTGGCCTAATCAACTCTTCGGCTTCTTTGGTCATCACCACCGTAGTGGCAATATTCTTGTCTTTTAGACGGCCGATAAGATCGCAGGCCTTATAAATCGCAATACTCGCCGTTACCCCTAAAATAATCTTTTTCGACATGGCTTATGCTTTTGCTCTTACCTTATATTTTATTTTACCCTCGGCAATTTCGTAAAGTGCCACCGTAGAAGGCTTAACCGATGCATTCACATTCACCAGTTTTGGCTGTCCCTCGGCAATTTCCAGCGCCCTTTTAGAGGCCAAAATTACCAGCTTGTAAATTGAATGTTCTTCTTTGTCCAAAACTTTTTCCAATGGCACATAAACCATTTTCTCCCCCTTTAAGTATTTATTTTATTCAGAATAATTGTCTTTAATTCCGCTACCACATCATCTAAATTATCATTTAACAAGCAATAATCATACCGCGCAGCACTGACGATTTCCTTTTTTGCCAATTGCAAGCGCTGTTCAATTTCTTCTTTTTTGGTCAGGTGGCAACGCTTTTTTATTCTCTGTGTGAGTTCCGCCAAAGAAGGCGGCAAAACAAAAATCGTCGTGCAATTCTTCGTATAGAGCCGCTTAATCCGTACAGCCCCCATAAAATCCAGGCACAAAAGTATATGCTTACCTGAACGGAGCTGCTTATCGACAAACTCTTTCGGGGTTCCGTAATAATATCCTAAATACCTTGTCCATTCAAGAATTTTTTTTGCGCGTAAATTCCTGATAAACTCCTTTTGATTAATGAAGAAATAATCTTTCCCGTTTTTCTCTTTTGACCTACGCGGACGAGTGGTAAAAGAAATGGACTTGGTGAATTTCTTCTTGAGCGCCTTATCCTTAAGTACGCTGGAAAGGAGTGTGGTTTTTCCCGAACCGGAAGGCCCGGAGATCACGAAAACTTGTGCTTTTTTTTGTCTCACCTTACTCTACATTCTGTGCCTGTTCGCGAATCTTTTCAATCCGGCTCTTTAACTGCACTGCCTCGCCAGAGATTAAAGTGTCACAGGATTTAGCACCCATAGTATTGGTTTCGCGCTGCATCTCCTGGGCGATAAAATCCAGTTCTTTGCCAATGGGGCTGCCTTTTGAAAGTTTGCTCACAAAATTTTTAATATGATACGATAGCCTTTCTATCTCTTCGGTGATATCGGAGTTTTTCAAAAATGCCGCGCGCTCTTCGTCGATGCTAATCTTAAGCGCCTTCTGCTTGATAATTTTTTTGAACCTTACTTTTATTCCAGCTAACGTGTCTTTGAGCCCCTGCGCCTCTTTTTTCAAATGTACTACCAGGGCCTCTCCTTCCTTACGCCGAGCTACGGCTAAAATATCCAGCGCCTGATTCAATAATTTTTTTAAAAGGGGCCAGATTTTTTCTTTCGGTAGAGTGCTTTCGCTTAAAGAGACCACGCCGGGCAGATTGATCAAGGTATCAAGTTTTACTTCGTCCTTAATTGCGAACTGCTTCTGGATTTTTTTTGTTGCCTCGATATAGTTATTGAGCAGCTTATGGTTCACGCTAACGCTGGCTGCCTCTCCGCCGGAAATATTAATCGCGCATACCACCCTGCCGCGCTTAATCTTGGCCTCAATTTCTTTTTTTATTCTCTCTTCCAGGGATAAAAATCCCTCGGGCAGATGTAGTGCGACCTCCAAAAATTTATGGTTAGATGTTCGTAACTCAATACAAATTTTTCCAAAAGCACCCGCCGCACATTCCTTGGCGCCAAAACCCGTCATACTATTGATCATTTATGCCCACACCTTTGCTTTCTTCTTCTCTTCAACGACCTCTTTGGTCGGATAGAGATCGACGATGATATCTGCGGGAGGGAACCAAAGCTTAATCTCCCTTTCTGCTTCAGGCTCATTTGAAGATACGTGGATTACATTCTCATAAACTCCAGTGGTGGTTATTCTTCCATAAGAGCCGCGGATAGACGTAGGGTCAGCCTCTTCCGGATTAGTTGCACCGGCGAGCTCCCGGCATTTCTTAATCGCATCCTTACCCCAATAAACCAAGGCCATCACCTTGCGCCGGTCATGTAATTCTCCTTGCAGGTATTTAATCAGTTCCCCAAAAAACGGCTTATCCTTCAAAAATAAATAATGCTCCTCGGCCAGCGCCTTAGAAACCCGCACCATTTTCGCTGCCACAATTTCTAGTTTGGTTTCCGATAAACGAGTCAAAATATTTCCGGTTAAAGATTTTTTTAACCCGTCGGGTTTAATAAGTATTAAGACAGCTTGATTCATGTTTTTCTGCCTCCCTTAAGACTATTTGCAATGCGCTCCAAATCCTCTTGCGAATAAAATTCAATCAGAATATGCCCGCGCTTTTTTCGCTTACTGATTCTCACCTTTGTTGCCAGAATATGCTGTAATTCCTCTTCGATCACCGCAACATAAGGATCCCGAATCGATGTACCGATCTTTCTCTTGGGCATTTTCGGGCGCTGCAGTTTAATCAGGCTTTCTAATTCCCGTACTGATAAACCTTTACTAATAATATCTTGCGCCAAACGGCGTTGCTGATTAGCATCTACAATTTCTAATAGCGCCCTGGCATGGCCAAAAGAGATCCTTCCTTTTTTTAATTCCTGTTGAATTTCATGCGGAAGTTTTAATAATCTTAAGGTGTTCGTCACCGTAACTCTGGATTTTCCTAAGACCTCACTAATTTTTTCTTGAGTCACTTGGAATTTATCAATTAAATGCTGGAAGGCATGTGCTTCTTCAATTGGATTTAAACTTTCTCTTTGGACATTTTCAATTAAAGCTAATTCTAAAGAATCGCGATCTTCTGCTTCCCGCACTATTATTGGTATCTCTTTTATATTCAACATCTTACAAGCGCGAAGTCTTCGCTCACCAGCGATCAATTCATAGAAATCCCCTTGGCGTCTTACCAAAAGCGGCTGGATCACTCCTTTTTCTTTTATCGACTGCGCTAATTCCTCTATACTAGTATTATCAAAATCTTCCCGCGGCTGAAATGGATTAGGCCTGATTTGTTCAGATTGGACATAAATGATTTCGTTTCTCCGTTCAACTTCTCTTTCCGGGATTAAAGCACTGATTCCTTTTCCCAAAGCTTTTCTTTCCATGTTAGAGCTCTCCTTCTGAGGTGGCTAAACTGGGAGTTAAAGGTAAT
The DNA here is from genome assembly GCA_028717765.1 of Candidatus Omnitrophota bacterium. Next base: position 3,555 of record JAQUNE010000142.1, read on the forward strand.
CTTAAAATCTCTTTGCATAATTCCTCATATTTTTTTGCGCCTAAGGAATCTTTATCATAAAGATAAATCGGTTTACCAAAACTCGGGGCCTCGGTTAAACGAATATTACGCGGGATCACGGTTTTGTAAACCCGATCCTTAAAATGATTCCGCGCTTCCTGAATGACTTCTTTAGTTAAATTCGTACGATAATCCGCCATGGTCAAAAGCACACCTTCAATTTCCAAATTCGGATTAATATTATCTCTCACAAGTCTAATAGTATTATTGAGTTGCGTCAAACCTTCAAGAGCATAATATTCACATTGCACTGGGATTAAAACTGAATCCGCGGCACATAGCCCATTAATTGTTAGCAATCCCAATGATGGGGGTGAATCAATAATAAAAAAGTCAAACTGGTTTTTTATTTTATGGAGCGCTCTTTTCAGACGATATTCTCTGCCTAAAACTCCGACTAATTCTACTTCTGCTCCGGTTAAATCTAAATTGGAAGGC
>JAQUNE010000143.1 GCA_028717765.1 Candidatus Omnitrophota bacterium
TGTGACTAATGGCCCCAAGACGTAAAACGGCGCACCATGGCAAATTTTTTTCTCTAAAAGGATATTCTTTTTTATCTGTTGCAGCGGAACATGTCCCGGCCCCTCAATCATTACCTGGACATTTCTTTTCTTTGCCCTTAAAGCCAGTGCCCCAAGGACCTTTAGTTCACTAATTTGCGCAGGGTCTGTGGCATCTAATATGGATCCTGGTCTTAAACCGTCTCCCAGGCTTAAGGTAATATCGTATTTATAGGCGATATCGAGAATTTTTTCGAAATTTGTAAAAAAAGGATTTTCTTTTTTATGTTTACTCATCCAACTGGCAATAATCGCTCCGCCGCGTGAAACTATATCCAGGATGCGTTTACGTTTTTTAATTAAATTTAGGTTTTGGGTAGTGATTCCGGAATGAATGGTGAAAAAGTCCACCCCGCTTTTTGCCTGGGATTCTAATACGCTAAGAATATCTTCAGAGGTAAAATTAAGAAAGCTGCCTTTTTGATTCTGCGCGTTAATTGCGATTTCGTAAACCGGCACAGTTCCCACAGGTAAAGGAGAAATTCTTAAGACCTCTGCTCGGATTTTTTTAAGGTTGCCACCGATACTTAAATCCATTACTGCGTCAGCTCCGGCTGCAACTGCTGCCTTAAGCTTATTTATTTCATCTTTTATCTGGGATTTATCGGTAGAGGTACCAAAATTAGCATTAACCTTGGTTTTAAGGCCCGTTCCTATGGCGCAGGGTTTTTTTATTTTATGCGTCTTATTTAGCGGGATGACAATTTTTCCGGATTTAATCCCCTGTAAAATAAATTTAGGGTCAACATCTTCGTAGCGAGCCACTAATTTCATTAAACCGGTAATACGATTATTTTTAGCGCTTTCTAAGAGGGTCATTTTATATTATGTAAGCCGGAACTTTCTTTAGCAAATTTCTTTTCTACTTCATAAACCCGGTAGCGTAATTTTTTAAATTGTAATGCAGCCTTTGTATTTTGTAATTTACTGAATTCCTCGAGCACTCTTAAGGATTCCTTAATGCGTTGGATATTGGCGAAAAAAATATCCGCACTGTCTTTACGCTTTAATTCGCTGCCCTTAATTAGCCTTCCGATATCTCCGGAGCTATTTCGTTGCGCCAGTAAGTTATTGCGGATAAAATTAGTATTGGCAATTGCCTCTACTTTATGCCTTAAGGATTTTAATTCAATACTTAGGTTTTTGTTTTCAATAATAAAACGGGCAATTTCTTCAATTACCCTTAAGCCTTCTTTTAGGCGATTCAGGTTAGCGTCAATGATCCGGTCAACCGAATTTTTCTTAAAAAGTTTTTGCAATGCGTTTAATCAGCCCGGTTGTAGAGTGGTTCTTTAAAAAATTTATCGTAAATACTTTTCCGCCGCAGGCGGTAACAATACTGGCCCCTACGATCTTGTCTTTTTTCCAGTCCCCGCCCTTTACTAGGATATCCGGCTTAAGCTGGGTAATAACTTCTAAAGGAGTTTCTTGGTTAAATAAAACCACGTAATCAACACTAGCAAGTCCGGCAATTACCCGGGCGCGGTCAGCTTGATTTACAATCGGCCTTTTTTCACCCTTAATTTTCTTTACCGAGGCGTCGGTGTTGATTGCTACGACTAAGATATCTCCTTTATTCTTGGCATCTTCAAGGTATTTTACATGGCCATAATGCAAAATATCAAAACAGCCGTTAGTAAAAACGATTCTTTTCCCTTTTGCTTTAAGTTGAGCAACTATTTTTTTTAATTCATGAGCTGATTTGATTTTTTTAATCGAATTCATAATTTTTGATTAATTAGTTTGACAAAGCGCTTGCTCCACTAGTTCACAGACGATGTGCCCGATAGTAATATGCATTTCCTGGATCCTGGCTGTAATTAAAGATGGCGCAACTAAGGCAACATCTGCGGTTTTTACCAATTCTCCCCCATCTGCGCCGGTAAGCGCAATAGTTTTGATCCCCATTTTTTTCGCCTGTTTTATTCCTAAGATCACGTTTTTCGCTTTTCCGCTGGTGGATATCCCTACGGCGAGGTCGTTTTTCTGGCCAAGCGCTTCGATCTGTTTAGCAAAAACAACCTCATAACCATAATCATTGGCTAAAGAGGTTAATATTGAAGTGTTTGTGGTGAGCGCAATTGCAGCCAATGCTGAACGGTCCTTTTTAAATCTTCCAATAAATTCCGCAGCAATATGCTGTGCGTCAGCTGCTGATCCGCCATTTCCAAAGAGAATAACCTTACCGCCTTTTCTCAAAGATTCGATAAAAAGATCGGAGATCTCTTTGATCTGGCCGACACTTTTACGCAATAACTCTTCTTTAGCCTGGATACTTTCCAATAGTATGTCTTTAATCCTGTCTCTCATTTTTACCTCTTTAAGTTTTAGCCAAAAAATACCTTGGCTATTTCATAGAGTTCGCTATCAACTGTTTTTAGCGCCTTTACCGCTTCTTCCAAGTCAACATCAATAATTTTATTTCCCGACAGGGCAACCATTCTGCCGAATTTCTTATTTTTTACCAACTCTGTTGCTTTTACGCCAAATCTTGTCCCGAGCACGCGGTCAAAGGCTGTAGGTGAACCTCCGCGTTGAATATGGCCGAGTACACTTACGCGGGTTTCAAAACCGGTCTTTTTTTCAATTTCTCCTGCCAGTATCTCTCCGATACCGCCAAGCCTGACATGGCCAAAGGAATCAAGTTTTTCTTCTTGGGTGACTAAACTTTTATCTTTGAATTGCGCGCCTTCCGCTACTACCACAATGCTAAAGGTCTTGCCGCGGCTATGGCGTTTAGCGATCAGCTTGCAAACCTCTTCGATATCGATGGGGATCTCTGGAATGAGGATAACATCAGCGCCTCCGGCGATTCCGGATTCAACGGCGATCCATCCAGCATGCCTGCCCATTACCTCCACGACAATAATCCTGTGATGGCTTTCCGCAGTGGTATGTAACCGGTCAATACATTCCATTGCCACATTTATCGCGGTATCAAAACCAAATGTATAATCAGTACAAGAAAGGTCATTATCAATAGTTTTTGGCACCCCGACAATATTGCCGACCCTGTCTTTATAGAGCTTCGATGCTACTCCTAAGGTGTCTTCTCCTCCGATTGCAATCAGCGCATTTAAGCCGAGGAGTTTATAGTTTGCTTTTACTTTTTCCAGGTCACCGGGTTTCTTATAAGGATTAGTACGGCTGGTACCTAAGATCGTTCCGCCTTTTGGCAATATTCCAGCAATCGCATCCAGATTTAAAACAGTGGTATCATTCTCGATCAAACCTTTCCAGCCATTTTTTATTCCCACAAATTCATATCCTAGGTTAACGCCACTACGCACCACTGCCCTGATTACAGGATTTAATCCCGGGCAATCTCCCCCTCCTGTAAGTACACCTATTTTTTCCATGTCTTCTCCTTAGTTAATGTCAAATATTAAACCCTATATCCTCCGAAAGGAATAGTAGGTTCTTCATGCTGTATTTCTTTTCTCTTACGGTCTTTTTCCTCAACAGCAATAATTTTTGCAATATGGATGCGGATAATGATCTGCTCTTCTACCCCTAAAACTTCCTGGATTTTTCCGCGAGTAATTTCCTGGAGCCGTGTCGTTAATTCTGGAATATTGGCTTCCGACCTCAAAATTACTTTTAGATTGACCTCAATTCCCTTTTTCGTAGCAATTACATCAGGCCTTAATTCACGGATTTCCGGGATTATTCCCGCCAGGCGCTTGATCAGGTCCTCTACTGCGGAAAGTGCAACTGTCACTTCTCCCGAAGCAGTGGTGAAGGCAATAGTTTTTTCCCGTTGAAATCTACCTAAGATCAGCTGTGCAAAAGAAAAACTGATTAATATTAACAGTAGCCCGGATAATCCGATAATAATTCTTGCATTTAACCCGTTCTGTAAAAAAGTAAGCAGATTATTGATCTCTTGGATCGGTAAAAGGTTTAAGGCAAAGGCAATTAGGGCTAAGCCTACGCAGATAATA
>JAQUNE010000144.1:0-1077 GCA_028717765.1 Candidatus Omnitrophota bacterium
TTCGATCGGTGCCGCAAAAATTATTAAATCTGCATCTTTAACCGCCCTTAGATCCAAGGACCCGTAATCAATGGCCCTGATTTTTTTTGCTAAGCTTAAAGTTCTTTGGTGGCGGCTAACGCCAATTACCTCTGCAGCAATTTTTTTCTTTTTAATTGCCAGCCCGATTGAACCACCGATCAAACCTACCCCGATAATCGCGATCTTTTTAAATTGTGGCATTAGATCTCCCTATCCACCGCCGCAGCGATTTTCTTTAATTCTTGGACCATCGCAGCAAAATTTGCAGGCAGCAACGATTGAGCTCCGTCGGATAAAGCATCTTCAGGATGATTATGTACTTCCACGATCAACCCGTCACTTCCGGCAGCAACCGCAGCACGGGAAAGCGCAGAGATTAACCCCCATTTCCCCGCAGCATGAGAAGGATCAACGATCACCGGCAGATGCGAAAGCTGCTTTATCACCGGCACTGCGCTAATATCCAAGGTATTACGGGTAGAATCCTCAAATGTCCTGATCCCGCGTTCACACAAAATTACATTAAAATTTCCGGAAGACAAAATATATTCCGCAGACATTAAAAGTTCTTTTACTGTCGAAGATAATCCGCGCTTTAAAACTACCGGCTTCTTGGTTAAACCAACTTCTTTTAAGAGATTAAAATTCTGCATATTACGCGCCCCAATCTGCAGGATATCAACATATTTTTCTACCAAACCCACATCGCGCGTATCCATTACCTCGCTTACCGTGGCCAATCCCAATTCATCTCCTACTTGCTTTAAGATCTTTAGCCCCTCTTCGCCTAATCCTTGAAAACTGTAAGGTGAAGTGCGCGGCTTGAATGCACCGCCACGTAAAACCGTGGCTCCGGCTTTTTTAACCTCTTTGGCAATTGCGGATACCGTATCAAAATTTTCAATTGCGCATGGGCCGGCCATGACGATAATTTTTTTATCACCGATTTTTAAGCCTTTTCCTAAATCTATTACTGACGGCTCGTGTTTAAATTCCCGGGAAACCAGCTTGTAAGGTGCTAATACGGGCATAACTTTTTCGATCCCAGGAAAAACT
>JAQUNE010000144.1:1087-4010 GCA_028717765.1 Candidatus Omnitrophota bacterium
CTTCCGGGCCGATAACTCCGATAATCGTACGCTGTGTACCCCTGGAGACCATGGGCTTAAGCCCTAACTTCTGCACCTTATCGATAATATGATCTATCTGTGCTTGTGTGGCATCCGGTCTTAATACAAGAATCATATTGACCTCCGCAAAATTACAAAACCTTCTTTAATACCTTAACGAACCTCTCATTTTCTTTCTTCGTGCCTATAGTGACGCGAATAAAGTTTTTCAACCCATACTGCTGCATATCCCTGACAATTACCCCATATTTAAGCATTTCTTTAAACACAGATACTCCGTCTTTTGCGCAATCAACGAGAATAAAATTTGCCGCACTTGGGACATAAGTAATCCCTGATTTTTTCAAAACATCATAAAGATAGTTTTTACCATCCAAGACAGCCTTACGGGTTTTTGACAAGAATTTTTTATCATCCAAAGCTGCGTAAGCCCCCGCTTGTGCCAACAAATTAATATTAAAAGGCTGCCGCACCCTTTCCATGTAAGTAGCACATTCTTCATTGAGCAGTGCAAAACCGATCCTTAATCCAGCTAAACCATAAGCCTTAGAAAATGTCCTTAAAATAATCACATTTTTATTCAGGTAATTTAAAGAATTTGGAAAATCATCGACATCGATAAAGGCATCATAAGCCTCATCAAGCACAAGGATCACATTTTCCGGCAATTCCTTTAAGAAATCTTCCACTTCGAATTTCGTCACATAGGTGCCAGTAGGGTTATTAGGATTAGCGATAAAGATTAATTTTGTTTTTTTATCGATCAATTTTTTAATTGCCTCTAAATCATATTTAAAATATTTTAAAGGCGCTTTTTTTACCTGCCGGCCTAAAACCTGGGCAATAATTTCATATTCTAAAAAGGTTACTCCAGCAGTAATAATATTCTCATCCTCTTCGACAAAAGTTTTGATGATCACATCAATCAGCTCATCCGAACCGTTACCTAAAACGATATTGCCGGGCTTAAGATTAAAACACCTGCTTAATTTTCGTTTCAGATAAAAGCTCTGGCTATCAGGATAACGGTTTACCTGCGATAGTTTTTTGCGCATCGCGGTAATTGCCTTAGAAGAAGCCCCGAGAGGATTTTCATTAGAAGCTAGCTTAATAACCTCTTTTAGCCCTAGCTCCCGCTTGGTCTCCTCAATAGGTTTTCCTGCGACATAAGCTGTTACATTAAGAATATTTTTTCGCAACAGTTCCTTCATCTATTCTCCGACCGGATAAGATCCTAAAATTTTCAAGAATTTGCATTTACTTTCCAGTTCCATAAGCGCTTTTTTAATCTTCGCATCCTGCTGATGCCCTTCCAGGTCAACATAGAAATAATAATCCCAGGCCTTTTTCTTGGAAGGCCGAGATTCTATCTTTGTCAGGTTAATGCGGTATTTTTTGAAAGGTAAAAGCATATCATGCAAGGCGCCAACCTTGTCTTTAATTGAGAACATAATTGAGGTCCGGTCGCGGCTGGTTTGCGGCACTTCGACCTTACCGATAACCAGAAAACGCGTAATATTATGCGGTGAATCCTCAATATCAGAAGCCAAGATTTTTAATTTATATACCTTGGCAGCTAGTAAGGAAGCAATGCAAGCACTATTCTTTTCCCGACGCGCGATCTGTGCCGCGGCTGTAGTACTAGATACCTCGACTAACTCAACGTGCGGCAAATTCTCCTGAAGCCAGATCCGGCATTGGCCAAAAACCTGTCCTATCGAATAGACACGCTTAACTTTATCTTTCTGGCAATTTGCCAGTAAATTATGCGAAACATCGAGAATAATCTGGCTGCAGATTTTTAAATCTGAATCCATGAACATATCCAGAGTATGGCTGACAGCGCCTTCAATAGAATTTTCTATTGGCACCACCCCGTAATTCGCCCTGCCTCTTTCTACCTCTAAGAAAACATCAGTAATACTTTTACAGGCCAAATATTCTACCTGGGAACCAAATCTTTTTAGCGCTGCCAGATGCGTAAAAGTAGCCTGCGGCCCAAGATAGGCAATTTTTAATGCTGCGCCCATGGCCAGGCTCGAAGACATAATCTCACGGTAAATTGCTTCCAGAGAATGGCTATCTAAAGGCCCCTTATTTACCTGGGTAATTCTTTTTAGCACATCAATTTCGCGGTCAGGCGAATAAACGCTTTTTCCTGATTGGCGCTTCACCTTAGCGACATCTAAAGTAATTTTGGCACGGGTATTTAAAAGCTGAATGATCTTTTTATCTAAGCTATCAACTTGCCGGCGCAGGTTCTTTAACTTCATCTTTATTCTCCTTATCAACGGGATTTTGAAAATTTTCTATTTTCGGTAATTGCTCCAGGGATTTTAGTCCGAAATATTCCAGGAATTGCCTGGTAGTCCCATATACATACGGACAGCCGGGAACTTTTTTTCTGCCGGCAACACGGATGAGGTCTTTATCGATTAAACTCTTAACCACACCGTCAACATTTACCTGGCGTAAAGATTCGATTTCCGTTTTAGTGACCGGCTGCTTATAAGCAATCATCGCCAAAGTTTCCAAAGCCGGCTTGGATAACTTCTCCACTTTTTTCTGCCGGTATAACTTTTTCAGGAAGGGCGCGGAAAAAGGTGCTGTAATCATCTGGAATCCGCCGGCAATTTCACTGATCCTTACTCCGCGGTTAGTATGTTCATATTCAACTTCCAGCTCTTCGATCATTTTTCTAATCAGGCTGGTATCCAAATTATCCAAAGCGCCCTTAAGCTGCTCTAAGGTCAAAGGCTTATCACTGGAAAAAAGTAATGCCTCAATTACCGGCTTTAAATTATTCTCTGTCATTTGGCCTTTCTCTGTTTATAAACCTCATTTAAAAGTGCCTCGGTAGTTTCAATATTTCTTTGCCGCTCCATTGCTTTCTTGAGCATGC
>JAQUNE010000145.1 GCA_028717765.1 Candidatus Omnitrophota bacterium
ATCCTGCGAAGCATGAAATTAAAAGGCTGGCTGCAGGCTCCTGGATTTTCGGTGATTTTGGAAAATGGATCGGTAACCCCACCAAAATCAGGGCCTGGGAATATTTGGCAGCCGCAAGAAAAGAGCTGCAGAACAACAGTGAGAAAATTCCCCAGCAGAATTTTGACCTGGCGTGGAAACAAATGCACATCTGCGAAGGCAGTGATTGGTTTTGGTGGGCAGGGGAGGACCCGCATGGCGGATTCGATAAATTATACCGCCAGCACTTGTCGAATTTTTATACTTTGATTGGAAAAGATATTCCCGATTACCTCAACCGTCCTTTGTAATCATAACTATTGACATCCTAAGAGTTTTGTGTTATAAAAAATAGAAATAGAACTTATGAAAATGGATAAAAAAGATATCTACGAGCATCTGGCTAAAATTTATCTGGATGCCTCTCAGAAAAAGAAAAAGAAAAGCAAAAAACACCCGGCAATAAAAAATTTTCTCATCATCCTGTTATCATTTTTACTCGGGTTTTTTGTATTTTCATTCTTGCCGCAGAAAAGAAGTAAGCCTGCCAATGCGCAATTTGCTTTGCTCCTGCAGCACGGCGCGGCAAAGATCAATTTTAATTTTGACCCTGCCTATAAAGAAGTTTATTCCATCAATTTAAACCAACTTAACGCCGGAAGGTATAAGGCGCTTGGTTTTTCCGTGAAAAAAACCAATTTCCGCGATTCTATTTCTTTAAGAGTGGAATTCACCAATTCCTTTAAAGAAAAATCCGAAGTCTACGTAAAAAATATCCCCTACAAATGGCAGGAATTTACCATCCCGCTTTCAGAATTTAAAAAAATCAGCGACTGGACGGATTTGTCCTCGCTTTCTTTTATTGTCGAGCAATGGAACACTACAGAGAATAATGGCGTAGTTTATATAGATAACGTCGGATTATTAAAAGATAGTTAAATTTTAAGGAGGGGCGGCTATGCGACGGATTATCGCAATTGCGAATCAAAAAGGCGGATGTGGAAAGACCACCACTGCAATTAACCTGGCAGCTTGCCTTGCCACTAATAATAGGAGAGTGTTACTGGTTGACCTTGATCCCCAGGCGCATGCGAGCTCCGGCTTGAATATTAAATCGGATTTAAGTATTTATAATGTGCTTTCTAAATTAACCAATAAAAAAGTCAGGCTCAATGAAATCATTAAGAATGTGGGAGCAAATTTTGATATCGCTCCATCCAGTATTATATTAGGTACCCTGGAACAGGAACTAGCCGGCGAGATCAGCCGCGAGAGCCGCCTCTCCAGTGTCTTGGATGATTTTAACGGCCATTACGAATATATTTTAATTGATTGCCCTCCAAACTTAGGTATTCTTACGGTGAATGCCCTGCGTGCCAGTAGTGAAATTATTGTGCCCGTAGAAGCCAGCCGTTTTTCTTTGGAAGGGTTAAGCCAGCTCACCGAAGTAATCAACTTGGTTAGAGACAGGCTTAATCATCAGATTAGCTTCCAGGTCCTGGTAACCAATTTCGATTCACGCCTGCGCCATTCCTTCAAGATCCTTGACCGTATCAGGTCTGATTTCAAAGGGAAATTATTCAGCAATATTATCCATGTCAACGTCAAGTTAAAGGAAGCACAGAGCGAAGGCATGACAGTTTTAGGTTACGATAAATATTGCCGCGGCACGAAAGATTATTTCAGCCTCTCGCGCGAAATCATCATCCAGGAAAAGGGCCCGGCACCTGATTTTATGCAGGCCCCCAAAGAAAAACAGAAAGAGCACATGCCTTTACTGCAGAAAAAAATGAAAGAGATTTTGAAGGAAGAACTGCACAAGATCTCGGAAATCCCATTTTCCGTTACTGCTCCCCAGGCACGGGAAGTTTATCTGGCCGCGGATTTTAACGGCTGGAGGACCGACCAGTCCAGCCGCATGGAGCGCGGCGATAACGGCACCTGGATGAAGAAATTTAAGCTTACACCCGGACGCTATCATTACCGTTTTGTGATTGACGGCAAATGGGTGGAGGACCCCAATAACCCCACAAAAGAAGTGAATCCCTTTGGGGAGATGAATTCTCTGCTGGAAGTTGCCAGCAAATAAATATCCTTTATGACTGAGCATGCGTACCATCAACCCGTGCATCACCATGAAGCTGCGCATCATCATGATGCCAGCCATCACGAATCAGCACATAAAGAGATTCAGGAAGGTAAATTCTTCGCGGTTATTTCTTATATCGCGTTTTTGTCAGTAGTAACCCTGCTTTTAAAGAAGCATAATCATTTTGCGGTTTACCATGCTAAGCAGGGGCTGGTGCTCTTTGTTTTTGAGGTAGGCTGTTTCGTGCTTTCGATTATCCCTTTCTTGGGCTGGATAATTAAAACCATAGGGATAGCGGTTTTTATCCTGATATCCCTCTGGGGGATTTTACAGTCTGCGATGGGTAATTACGCGCGCCTGCCGTTTGTTTCAAAGATCTCTGACAAGATTAGCTTATAAACGAAGGAGGTTGATATGCCTCTAAAGAAGAAAAAGAAAAGTGTGGCCAAGAAAAGGCCGGTAGCAAAGAAAAAAGCCGTAAAGCGGGCAGTAAAGCCGGTAAAGAAAAAGGTAGCCAAGAAGGTCATCAAGAAGGCTGCCAAGAGCAAAGAGAATATTATCGGCAAGGTTACGCATTATTTTCCGCATGTTATGGCAGCAGTAGTGAAGCTAAAAGCGCCTTTAAATGTGGGCGATAAAATCAAGATTAAGGGGCACACTACTGATTTTACCCAGGTAGTAACTTCAATACAGATGGATCGTGCTCCGATAGCTGCCGGGAAAAAGGGCCAGGAAATCGGCATGCAGGTAAATTCGCGCGTGCGCCAGCACGACGTAGTGATTAAAGTTTAACGCATAAAGCAAAACGCATAACGAAAAAATGGAGGAGGGGAAAATGCGTCTATCAGAAGTGGAAAAAAAAGCAAGGACAAAAGGGGTAAGGGATACCTGGAAATATTCCAAGAAGGAATTAATTAAAGAAATTCAGCGCAGGGAAGGCAACTTCGACTGTTTTGGCACGGCAAAAGGAAGCTGTGTTCAGATGGCCTGTTGTTGGAGAGAGGATTGTGTGAGATGAAGTATAAGTGTCAAATCTGCGAGCGTGACATTGATGAATTCGTGAGCATTTCCCACATCAAAGCAGAAGAATACCTGTTAGGTGTAATTTTAAAGGACCACCCGGAATGGAAGGAACATAAGCAGACCTGCCATAAATGCGTGGACTACTACCGTAAATTAATCAAAGAGGCAGAGCTGTAAAAAGAGGAGGGGAATATGCTAATGGAAGGCCTTGTAATGGTGCAAAGTTTCGCAAATATTGCTTTATTCATGATGGCTTTGGCCTTGGGTTACCTGGTGCTTTATTTCGCTAACCGCGAAGAAAAGGACTTACGCACCCTCGGATACGTCATCGGTGTGGTAATTATTATTATTAGTTCCGTGGCAATCATTGGCAAAATTGTGACGCGCGCCAAGTTCTGCAACATGATGAAAAAATGCCAAAAGGCCCAGATGATGCGTCCAGGCGGCGGCGGTGAAAATCGCGGCTGGATGATGAATCCTCCTGGCCAACCTAATCAGTAGCCTTAAGAGCTTAAGTAAATAACAGAGGGCGCTTCTCTTAATAAAGAAGCGCCCTCTTTGTTGATTATTATAAACATCGTATTATAACATCTTGTAAATAAACAACTTGCAAAGCCACAAAGCAATTTTAAAATTCTGCTTCAATTTTCAAATTATGTTGATTAATCACAACAGCCATTAGTTAGCCTTCCCAGCAGCAATTAAACCCGTTTAATAGCTAATTTTAACTATCGCATTAGTAACGGTTTAGGATTATTTTAGATTATTTTTTGCTAACCGGACAACTTGGCACAGAAACTGCTAATATAAGAAAGTATAAGACATTTACAGACATACCAGGACATACC
>JAQUNE010000146.1 GCA_028717765.1 Candidatus Omnitrophota bacterium
TTTAAAAGATTTATCTTTTGGCATGATCCCGGCTGTCCCGCAATAAACCAAAGGATTCCCCACGAACCTTTCATGGAAAAGGATCGCGCCGTTAACCGTAGGAATACCCATTTTATTTCCGTAATCGCGCACTCCGGAAACTACACCTTTCATTACGCGTTTGGGATGTAAACTTCCTTTAGGCACTTTGCTTACGGCAAGATCCGGCGGAGCAAAACAAAAAACATCGGTATTTAAAATTGGCTTTGCGCCCAAGCCGGTTCCCAGAGGGTCACGCACGACGCCCCCTACCCCGGTATTTGCCCCGCCAAAAGGCTCTAATGCCGAAGGATGATTGTGGGTTTCCACCTTGAAACAAACATTATATTGTTCATCAAAACGGATCACTCCGGAATTATCTTTAAACACTGAAACGCACCAGGGCTTATTTAACTCCTTGGTAACTTTCATAATTGTGGATTTGAGTAAGTTATCAATAAGTTTCGTTGCCTTTACCAAAGACGGAGTACCGGAAGATAATTTTTCGCTATAGCGGATTTTTCCGCGGAAGGTTTTATGGCAGCAATGTTCTGACCAGGTCTGGGCAAGAGTTTCCAGTTCGCAATCAGTAGGATTGCGCCCATGCTTTTGGAAATATTTTTTGATCTGGAGCATCTCGGCGAGGTTCAAAAATAACTGCCCCTTACGGCTAATCTCTGATAATCGTTTATCTGAAGCGCTTAATAAATCTACGCTAAATAATTTGAATTCGTAATCGACTTGCGCCTTTGCCTGGTGCTCCTGCGAAACAACATGCTGAATTAATTTATTATAAAGCAATTTCTCGGCAATGGTTTTTAACTGCAGCGGGGTAAGCTTGCCTTTTAAATAATATTTTTTCGCGGTCTTAACTGAAGAAACGCCATCAATCCCTAGGTCGCGGATACCCTTTAAGACAGAGTCCTCGACCGGGTCCATGACGCCGGGATTATAGGCGACTTCAATCACATTGTAAGGACCGTTTCCCTTAAGGGAAACGGTCCTTTGAATAGAATAATCCTGGGAGACTTTGTCCAGCAGCAGTTCTGCGCAGATTTTTTTGATTTCTTCTGCGCTAAGATTTCCTTCGATAGAATAGACTTGGGCAAAGCGGACTTGGCGGATAGAACCCAGCCCTAAATCAAGAATATCTTTTTTGACGCCATTACCCACAGCGTCAAAAATTCCGGCTTTGTCCTTTACTTCAATTTTGTAAGGCATGGCCCAACAGGTAGGAAGAACTATAAACCGACTCTTCTATAAATTTTATTGACGTTACGCAGATAATAATCCAGGGTAAAAATATTATCCAGTGACTTTTGATCCAAATACCTAGACACCTGGGGATCCTGGAGAAGGTTATGCTTAAAATCAGTGCCCTCCTTCCAGGTTTTCATGGCATTTCTCTGTACTAAATCATAGGCTACCGGCCGCTTCAGGCCTTTGTCCATCAGCGCTAAAAGAACCCGCTGTGAAAATATCAACCCCTTGGTCTGGACTAAGTTCTTGAGCATATTTTCCGGATAAACATTTAAGCCGTTTATTACTTCAATAAATTTATTCAGCATATAATCCAGGGCAATCGTAGAATCCGGCATAATAATTCTCTCCACGGAAGAATGGCTAATATCGCGCTCATGCCACAAAGCTACATTTTCCATCGCTGCTAACGCATTGCCCCTTAAAATCCTGCTTAAGCCGCAGATCCGTTCACAGATTACAGGATTGCGTTTATGCGGCATAGCTGATGAGCCTTTCTGGCCTTTGCCAAACGGCTCCTCTGCTTCATAAACCTCTGTACGTTGCAGATGCCTGATCTCCAAAGCAAACTTTTCTAAACTAGCGCCAATCACTGCCAGAGTCGCCATATATTGTGCATATACATCCCGTTGGATAATCTGGGTAGAAATTTTTGCCGCTTTTAACTTTAGTTTTTTACAAATATACGCCTCGATTTCCGGCCCGCTATTGGCATAAGTACCTACTGCGCCGGAAATTTTCCCTACGCTGATTTCTGCTTTCGCCTGTAAAAGGCGCTCAATATTACGCTTGGTTTCATCAAACATCAGTGCAAGTTTTAAACCAAAGGTAGTAGGTTCCGCGTGCACGCCATGGGTCCTGCCGATGCAAATCATATCCTTGTATTTTTTCGCCTTGAGTGATAATACTTTCAGCAGGCGGTTTAAATCATCGAGCAGGATGTCGGAGGCAGCGCTTAATTGTACACCAAGTGTAGTATCCAGCAGATCTGAAGAGGTCAGCCCCAAATGTAAATATTTGGCATCCTCCCCAATATTTTGTGCCACATTGGTGACAAATGCCACAATATCATGTTGTGTCTTCTTCTCAATTTCCTGGATTTTTTTCAGGTTGAATTTTGCTTTTTGACGGATTCTTTTGGGGATATGGGCGGGGATTTTCTTTTCTTTTGCCAGCGCTTCTAACGTGAGCAGCTCGATCTCCAGCATGACCTTGAACTTAAACTGATCCTGCCAGATACCACTCATTTGCGGCAAACTGTAGCGCTCAATCATCTAAGCTCTCCCGTTAGTGTTGCAAGAGCCTTAATTATAGCAGAAATTCCGATTTTGGCAACAAAAAACCCGCGGCTTTTTTAAGAGAGCGCGGGCTTTTTAAAAGTTAAATTACTGTGGCTACTTCGCTTCCTTTTACTGAACTGCCTTCCAACAAATTCCTATATTCTTCTGGTTTATGGATTTTTAGCCAGATTTTGCCATAAGCGCGCAGCCATTCTAAAGTTGCCCTTTCTTTCCCGATATCCCAGCCCACGCGCTCGCTTTCAATCCATTTATAACGTTCGATCTCCTGGATTACCCGGCAATCATCCAATAGTTTTAGCAACTGAAAGATACGCATAGACACCTCTTCCTAATAGACATAGAATTTTTAAATTTTTTTAGGGGGTAGAAACAGAACTAAAGATACAGGTTGGCTTTGTTACTAATATTTTTATAAAGACGTTTTATATCTAATTTTTTATGGCCTTACTTCTTTACTTCTTATTTCTTTTTTCCCCGTGGCTTTAAAAAAGCGAAAGACAATATAACATTGTAAAAAAAATTGTCAAGAAAAAATATTTTCCTCGTCGGAAAAAATATATTCCGGGTTAGCGGCTACACAATTAAGACGTAGAAACCAACGAGCATCCATTCCAACAGGGATAACTGCCGGAAGTAGCCAGTTGTAAGCAATACATCACCTGTGTCGTAGGGCCGGAAAAAGTCACATTAGTCTTACAACCGCTTAATGGGCTCTCGCTCCGGAGAGACCGTGTTAAAACTAGCAATCTCGGTGCAGACCATCTCTTTACAATTTTATTACGCAAAGTATAACCTCCTTGTAGGGGGCAATAAAATTAACTGAAAAAGGATTATTTATATTCTATCACAAATCCCAAAATTACAAATAAAAAAGGCGGCCGATGAGCTGGCTCATTGGCTGCCTTTTTCTTACATTGGTTGCGGGGATGCGATTTGAACGCATGACCTTCAGGTTATGAGCCTGACGAGCTACCGGGCTGCTCCACCCCGCGAATTTTTTTAGTTTTAGAAGGGAATTATTACGCAACCACTATACCACAATTTTCCTGAATTGTCGCCTAATTTTTTTCCGGCACCAGCTTCACCGGAATCTCGCCTTTACGCACTACACCCATTTTTTCCCGGGCGATTTTTTCCTGATAAACCGGGTCGTTCTCTACTTTTCTTAATTCTTCCTGCAAAAGGGCATTCTCAATTGCCAGGCGCTTGATCTTGCCTTCTAAATCATTGTTGCGGTCTTTCAGTTCCTGCAGCTTGGTGTAGCCGGGAAGAAAAAGGATCAAGAGAAAAACCGCCAAGCCAAAAAGCCCGAATGCTTT
>JAQUNE010000147.1 GCA_028717765.1 Candidatus Omnitrophota bacterium
CTTCTCCTTAGTTAATGTCAAATATTAAACCCTATATCCTCCGAAAGGAATAGTAGGTTCTTCATGTTGTATTTCTTTTCTCTTACGGTCTTTTTCCTCAACGGCAATAATTTTTGCAATATGGATGCGGATAATGATCTGCTCTTCTACCCCTAAAACTTCCTGGATTTTTCCCCGAGTAATTTCCTGGAGCCGTGTCGTTAATTCTGGAATATTGGCTTCCGACCTCAAAATTACTTTTAGATTGACCTCAATTCCCTTTTTCGTGGCAATTACATCAGGCCTTAATTCCCGGATTTCCGGGATTATTCCCGCCAGGCGCTTGATCAGGTCCTCTACTGCGGAAAGTGCAACTGTCACTTCTCCTGAAGCAGTGGTAAAGGCAATAGTTTTTTCCCGCTGGAACCTGCCTAGGATCAGCTGTGCAAAAGAAAAACTGATTAATATTAACAGTAACCCGGATAATCCGATAATAATTCTTGCATTTAACCCGTTCTGTAAAAAAGTAAGCAGATTATTGATCTCTTGGATCGGTAAAAGGTTTAAGGCAAAGGCAATTAGGGCTAAGCCTACGCAGATAATAATTATTGAATAAAATAATATACCCAAGACGGTAAAAAATCTCATAGGTTACCTCCCCTTTTGTTCAGCCGCTTGAATTCCTTGTATATTAATATGAATATCTTTTACGGTTAAGTTGGTCATTTTCTCCAAATTGTTACGCGTATTTTCCTGTACCCTGGCAGCAACCTCTGGTATATTAAAACCATATTTAACGATTAAGGGGACCTGAAGTTTTATTTCCCCGTTTTTATCAAATTCAACTTTTATCGCTGATGGCGATTTTTTGCCTAAGAATTCCAGGAGGTTACTTTTAAAATCTCCTCCGATAGCCTTTACCCCTTCAATCTCCATCGCTGCAAGGCAAGCAATAGAGGCAATAACATTATTATGAATTCTGATATTACCCAGGTCTGTACGTGATTCCTCTTGGTGCATCATTCTTCTTTAACCTTTTTTTCTTCGAGCATTTCCTGAACAAAATGCGTGGAAATATCGCCTTTTAAAAATGCAGGGTGATTTAATAATTTTAAATGAAAAGGTATCGTAGTTTTTATCGGTGAAATATTGAATTCGCTTAAACCCCGTTGCATGACTTTAATCGCTTCTTCACGGGTATTGGCGTGAGCGATGATTTTTGCGACCAGCGAATCATAGTGTGGGCTGATTTCATATCCAGCATAAATATGGGTGTCAATCCGTAGGCCTGGCCCACCTGGCAAAATCAGGTTTTCAATTTTTCCAGGACTTGGCATAAAATTATTTTCATAATCTTCAGCATTGATCCGGCATTCGATTGCGTATCCTTTTATCCTTATATCATCCTGATTAAAATGGATCTTTTCTCCTGCTGCTATACGTATCTGCTCTTTAACCAAGTCTATCCCGGTAACCATTTCTGTCACCGGATGTTCTACTTGAATCCTAGTATTCATTTCCATGAAATAAAAATTATGCGATGAATCAAGGAGAAATTCGATTGTCCCGGCGCTTACATAATTGACGGATTTGGCAGCTTTCAGGGCGCACTCACCCAGGCGCTTGCGTAATTTCTGATCTACTACCGCAGAAGGGGATTCTTCAAGAAGTTTTTGATGCCTGCGTTGAATGCTGCAGTCTCTTTCTCCAAGATGGACAATGTGGCCGTATTTATCTGCCAGGATCTGAATTTCAATATGCCGGGGTTTTTCAATATATTTTTCAATGTAGACGCTGGAATTTCCAAAATTTGCCTCTGCCTCTTGCTGGGCGATCATCAAGTTGCTAATTAAAGAGATATCGTTATGGCAGATGCGCATGCCCTTACCTCCGCCTCCGGCAGCTGCTTTAATAATTACGGGATAACTGATCCTTCTTGCGGTTTTAATTGCTTCTTCTTTATTTTTTATCGCGCAAGTGCTTCCGGGGATTATTGGCAGTCCGGCTTTTTGCATATTTGTCCGGGCAACCATTTTATCACCCATTAATTTAATATTTTCCGGAGTTGGCCCGATAAAAGTTATCTGACAGGATTCGCAGATTTCTGCGAAATGAGAGTTTTCCGCTAAAAATCCGTAACCGGGGTGGATTGCTTCGACATCAGTAATTTCTGCGGCGCTAATGATTGCGGGGATACTTAGGTAACTGGTACTGCTTTGTGCTTGGCCAATACAGATAGCTTCATCGGCAAAGCGCACATGCAGGGAATTCCTGTCGGCCTCTGAAAAAACTGCGACTGTGCGGATACCTAATTCGCGGCAGGCGCGAATTATCCTTAAGGCGATTTCACCGCGATTTGCGATTAAAATTTTAGAAAACATTTTTTAGAGTGGTTCGAGCAGAAACATAGATTGGCCAAATTCTACAGGTTCGGCATTATCGACAAGTATATCCACAATTTTACCCCTGATCTCAGACTTGATCTCGTTCATCAGTTTCATCGCTTCGATAATACAAATTACCTGTCCTGGTTCAATAATCTGGCCTATCTCAACGTAAGGCGGAGCTTCAGGAGAAGGTGCTCGATAAAAAGCCCCCACCATTGGAGCCTTGATTTCAACGGTTTTGACCAATGGGCTAGGCACGGCTTCTTGCAGCTCCTTATATTTGTTGGCTTCTGCAAGCCTTTCCTTTTCGATAACAATCGGTCCGCTATACCCCTGGGTTTCGGAAGTAGTTTTTTTTAATCTGATCCGCATACCGTCTTTTTCAACCTCTAATTCCATCAGGCTGTTTTCGTTCATCAGGTTAATCATTTCCTTGATTTCTTTAATATTCATTTACTACCCCCGGCTTTTTAGATTATGAAACTCGTTCTACATATTCTCCCGTACGGGTATCCAATTTGATCCTGTCGCCTTGATTAATAAAAAGCGGTACTTGTACAGTTGCCCCGGTTTCAATTTTGGCAGGCTTGGTGCCGCTTTTTGCCGTGTCGCCTTTGATTCCCGGTTCTGTATCAATAATTTCAAATTCGATGAAATTTGGCAGGTTGACGTTGAGCGGGTCATTTTTGAAAAAATAAGCCTGGACGTCGAGGTTATCTTTCAAAAATTTTATTTTATCTCCAATAGCCCCTTTGGCTATTGAGATCTCTTCATAATTATCCTGGTCCATAAAATGATAGATTTCTCCTGAAGTGTACTGGTACTGGAGTTTTCTTTCTTCAACATATGCTAGCTCAATTTTTTCATCTCCACGGAAAGTCCTCTCCTGGACATTGCCGGTTTTTAAATTCCGCATTTTTACGCGTACAAAGGCAGCACCCTTGCCGGGTTTTACATGCTGGCATTCCTGGGTGAGCCAAACTTCATCGTTAAGTAATAAGGTTAATCCTGCTTTAATATCATTGATTGAGAGAGCCACTGATTAAATCTACCCCTTTCCTGGTTACGATAACCATATCTTCAATTCTGATTCCGAATTTTCCGGGTAAATATATTCCCGGCTCAACTGTAAAAACCATTCCTTGTCTTAAGATGTTTTCGTCTTTAGCGGAAATGCCCGGCGCTTCGTGTATCTCTAAGCCTACTCCGTGGCCGAGGCTATGGCTAAAAGCTTGCGCAAAGCCCTTTTCGGCAATAAAACTACGCGCTGCCACGTCTATGGTTTTTGTAGGAACACCTGCTTTAATTCTTTTGATTGCTTTAGCTTGCGCTTCTTTTACAATTGCATAGACCTCTTTGACAAGAGTACTAATTTTACCCAAAAAGAAGACCCTTGTCAAGTCGGATTTATATCCTAGATAGTCAACTCCCAGATCGATTAACACCGGTTCATGATTTTTGATCTTACGTTGCGAACTTAAATGGTGCGGAAAGCTGGAATTTGGCC
>JAQUNE010000148.1 GCA_028717765.1 Candidatus Omnitrophota bacterium
AATGATTGGTAGGGTTGTGGGCACATCAGGAGAAGAACGAGCATGGTTAATTGATGCTGAGTGGTGTGTTAAGTTTAGCGGCACAAAAACTGACCTTGAACAGCAATATATTAGTAAGCTCTCTTCAAGCTGGAAGAAATTAGATCCTAAAGGTGATTTGGCGCGTTTTCTGCTAAAACCGATGTTTGGCCCAGGCTCTTCTCAGGGCGGCACGGTAAGTATCGACGTAGTTAAAGAGCTGGTTGATAAAAATGATATTAGTGCGATAGCCGCGCATCTTACTCAAGTATTGCGTGATTTCACAAGAGATCAAGCGACCATGGCAATTGAGGATGTATTGGCAAGATTAAACCCTACGCAGCAAAGTTTACTTATGGATATAGCGAGTCCTTGGTTGGTATCGGATGATAGTATTGAAAGCGAGCTCGCAAGAATAATTTTTGGAAAAATTGGCGCTCAGACGCAACAAATTGTCAGCGCTGCTGTTCAATCTCCGGACAATCAAACTTCTTTTATTCCAAGGCCAGCACAGGCATCGAATCCCGTGGGTGGTTCGGATAAGGGCGGCATCGATTTTCGTACTCTACCGATAATTACTCAACCAATGCCTGGCCTGCAGAAACATATTCCTTTAATGGATAAGCCAATTAATCTCACACAAACACTTCCTCTGGATTCCGAATGGCAAGAGATTGATCAGATGGTCAAGCGCGGAGTCATGCCTTCATATCAAAGGATTAAAGATTACTTGGAAGAATCATGTAAAACTCCCGAATGCCAACAAAAAGTGCATCGCGTACTTTCTTGTATCGCGGATATTTTAAGATCAGAGGAAGAAGAAGTCACTCCGACGCAGCCAGTATTAAGAGAAATCTTGGTGTTATTGGAATCCGGGCAATCGGCGGAGCAGTTACAGATTGCTTTAGCAAAAATTGAAATTCCTGAAGAAGAACCGGCAGAGCCGGTTGAGCCATAAAGAAAAGGGGTGTCCCTGCCTAAAGGTTTATCAGCCAAAAGGCCCACTAAATGAGGCACCCCTTTTCATTTTTTTCACCTTGACAAGTAACGATTAAAATGTTATATTTATAAAAATTAAGCATAACCTTTAAGCTGGCTCTAGAGAAGCCGGTAAGGTAGGAGAAAGCAATGAAATGCATTCGCAGATCAACAATTAACCCTTGGCACAGAGCCAAGGGTATTTTTTTGCGCTATGAAAGAAAAAGCCAAAATCCTAGATAAGGAAACCTTAAACCGCAGCCTGATGCGCATTGCCCACGAGGTTCTAGAAAAAAATAAGGGAGCAAAAGACTTGTGCCTCATAGGGATACGTAATCGGGGGGTATTTCTCGCCCAGCGCCTGGCAAGCTGTATTAAACAGATAGATAATGAAATCATTCCTGTGGGGATTTTGGATATTACTTTATACCGCGATGATTTGACGCTAGTGGCAGCTAATCCAGTGGTGCATAAAACTGAGATCGACTTTGATATTAATGATAAAACTGTGGTACTGGTAGATGATGTACTTTATACCGGACGGACAATTCGCGCAGCGTTAGACGC
Organism: Candidatus Omnitrophota bacterium; assembly: GCA_028717765.1. The sequence goes on from JAQUNE010000148.1 coordinate 1,564, forward strand.
CTTGATTGATTTTGGCCGGCCAAAGTCAATTCAATTAGCGGTCTTAGTTGACCGCGGCCACAGAGAGTTGCCGATCCGCGCTGATTTTGTGGGGAAAAATATTCCCACCGCACAAAATGAAACTATCGAGGTGCGCTTAGAAGAACCAGACGGTAAAGATGAGGTAGTGATTGTCGAAAAATGACCTGGACGCGTAAAGATTTATTAGGCCTGGAAGAATTAAGCAAAGAAGAGATTGAATTTATCCTTTCTACCGCGGAATCTTTTAAAGAGGTATCCTCGCGTGAAATCAAAAAAGTCCCCGCACTGCGTGGTAAAACCGTGGTCAATTTGTTTTATGAACCTTCTACCCGCACCAGAGTTTCCTTTGAAGTGGCCGCAAAAAGATTATCCGCTGACGTAATTAACATTGCCAGCGAAACCTCGAGTGTGAAAAAAGGCGAAACCTTGATTGATACCGGGAAAAACATCCAAGCACTCAAAGCGGATATTATTGTCATGCGCCATAATTCTTCCGGAGCGCCGGCTTTGCTGGCGCGTAACTTAGATATCAGCGTGGTAAACGCTGGAGACGGCTGGCACGAGCATCCTACGCAAGCACTTTTGGATATTTTTACGCTTAAGGAAAAATTAGGAAAAATTGCAGGATTGAATGTTTCTATCGTCGGAGATATCGCGCATTCTCGGGTCGCGCGTTCTAATATTTGGGGACTGACTAAATTAGGCGCAAAAGTTACGGTTTGCGCACCTCCAATGTTAATCCCACAAGATATCGAAAAAATGGGTGCCCGGGTGACGCATAAAATCGAGGCAGCATTGGAAAATGCCGATGCGGTAAACGTCTTAAGAATGCAATTTGAGCGTGACGAAGAAGCAGCTTTTCCGCAGCAACTAGAGTATTTTCAGGCTTATGGAATTACTCAGGAGAGGCTTGATCGGGCAAATAAAGATATCCTGGTCATGCATCCTGGGCCGATTAACCGCGGGATAGAAATCTCCAGCGAAGTTGCCGATGGAACAAATTCGGTAATTTTAGAGCAGGTGACTAATGGTATTGCTGTGCGCATGGCCGTACTTTTTCTCGTAGCACAGGCAAGCGGTAAAACCGACGTGGATACAGAATGACAAAAAACTCTAAGATCTTGATTAAGGGTGGGAGGGTAATTGATCCGGCAAATAATTTAGACGACACCCTAGATATATTAATTGAAGATAGTAAAATATCCAAAATAGCAAAAAATATTACTTGCGAAGCAGATAAGAAGATCGATGCCAAAGATAAAATTATCCTTCCTGGTATCGTCGATATGCATGTACATTTGCGCGAGCCTGGCAGAGAAGATAAAGAAACCGTAGCCAGCGGTACTAGAGCTGCTTTAAAAGGTGGAGTAACTAGCCTTTTGGCGATGCCGAATACTTTTCCCGCAATGGATTCTCCAGAGAACATTTCTATTCTAAAAAATATTATTGAGCAAACAGCCCAGGCGAACGTGGTTATTGCTGGGGCAATTACCAAGGGACGGCTTGGCAAAGAATTAAGCGAAATCGCTAAGTTAAAAAAAGAAGGAGCAATTGCTATTTCTGATGATGGATCTTCCGTAGAATCTGAAGAGCTCATGCTGGAAGCATTAAAAATAGCTAAAAAAGAAAACCTCCTGGTGATTACGCACTGCGAGGATAAAAAACTTTGTGCGCATGGTGTTGTAAACTCCGGATTTACCGCGACACGCATGGGGTTAAAAGGAATTTCGCGCGAAACTGAATATAAAAGAGTTAAGCGCGATATTGACCTTGCAGAGGATGCTGGTGCGAGGATCCATATTGCCCATGTTAGCTGCGCAGAATCCATCGAAATTATTGCCAAGGCAAAGAAAAAAGGAATAAGGGTCACCTGCGAAGTTACGCCGCATCATTTTACCTTAGATGAAGCAGCAGTGCTTATGTTTGATACAAACATGAAGATGAATCCGCCCTTAAGAAGTAAGGGTGATGTTGACGCATTAAGAGACGCTTTAGCTGACGGGACTATTGATGTCATTGCTTCGGATCACGCCCCGCATACAGAAAATGAAAAAGAGATTGAATTTGAGCGTGCGGAATTCGGGGTGACTGGTTTAGAGACGGAGTTGGCGCTGGGGATCACTGAGTTAGTGCAGAAAAAGGTGATAGATTGGTCGGATTTCGTACGCAAAATTTCCTTGAACCCGGCAGAGATTTTAGGGCTCAAAAAAGGAAATCTAAAAACTGGAGCAGACGCAGATTTAATTATTGTCTCTCCAGACAAGGAATGGGTCGTGGAAA
>JAQUNE010000149.1 GCA_028717765.1 Candidatus Omnitrophota bacterium
AGTACTACTGCTGCTTGACGAAGAACTACTGGAAGTAGTGGTGCCGGTGCCACTTGTACTTGAACCGCTAGAACCAGAAGATCCAAGATTAGATTGCATTTCTTCCTTGATATGCGATGAAGAAACACTGGCGTATTTAAGATTAAATACCCTGGTCTCTAACTCTATTTCCGGCTTACCCATATCTTTGACGATGATCACGTTGGAATCCGGAGTAAACTCATAACTTAAGCTATTTGCCTTAAATAAATTATCAATTGCCTCTTGCAAAGGCACCTTATCAAAATAAAGGGTCATTGTCCTGTCAGTTATTGCCTCAGAGGCAATAAAATTTAATCCCGACTGGATCGACAACAGCTTCAGAATATCCTTTAAAGAAGCATCCTTAAAATCCATAGAGATCGTGATATTCGGATTGTCAATGGGGAGTTCCTGGTAGGCGTTTAAAACCGGCAGCGCAACAGTCAGAGAAAGAAATAGGAAAAATACACAGGCCTTAAAATTATTTTTCATCTTTGGTCCCTCCTTTTGTCTTCTTCTTTTTTGCCTCTTGTAAATATGTCGCCGCGGGAGAATAGATATTATATTTGCGGCCGGAGAATAAAACCGTAATTCCGTCTTTGTTAATATCAATGATTTTTGCCTTTTCGATGGTGTCCCCTACTTTAACTACTTTGTTATTAATGATTGCCTGCGGGAGGCTTCCTCCCCAGACCACACCCTGAATCTTTAAATCAGGTAAAGTCTGTGTTGTCTCCTCTTCAGTTACTTCTTCCACCTCAATTTTTAGCGGCTTAAAAGGATCCCGTGCACCTTCAGCATGGTATTCTACTTTTTGCCTGGCTAAAGCAGGAGTTTTTGCTTTTTCCACCAGATTATCCACGGCAAAAAGAGTGCCCACGATAAAGGCAGAGATCCCTAAAGCGATAAAAATAATTTTCTGATTTATTTGTGCTGTTTTTTTCATACTTAATCCTTAATCAGGAGTGAACTAATCCTTAGATCCGCATTTAAACGCACTTTTCCTTTTTCCGGAGGCTGCGGCGTAATCTTAATTGACTCTACATCGAAAAAATATTGATGGCTCTCTAAGTTACTAATAAATTTTCCTAAAGAATGGTAGTCGTTAGCTTCTATCTTGATCTCAAAAGGATACCTGCTATATACCGGATAACTTTCTTCGGCCACCGGCCTAAAAGAAACTATCTTCACACTACTACTAGCGGCAAGATTAGAAATCGCATCTGAAAGCTGAGAACTTTCTTTGGTATTGATAGCTGATTTGTAGTTATTAAAAACTGCCTGCTGCTGGCTGATCTCAGTGATGATCTCATTCTTTTTAATTTCTATTTCTTTATTATTTGCCAAATTAACTACTTTGGCATTCTGACTCTTATAAATTGTGAACGCCAAGTACCCGGCAAAAAGCATGATTACCAGGTTAAGAACTTTATTCTTATTTTTTGCATCCAAAGGCTTCATGTCCATATGCGCTCTCTTTATTTACTCCCCACGCAGGAGATCGTAAAATTACTTACCGTGGCTTTCCCGGACTCTTTTTGTTCTACAGAAACGATCCTGATATCTTTAAAAACCTTGTTGAAATTCGGATTCTCTTTTAATTTTGCGACAAAGGTATTCACCAGGTTCAACTCTTTTTCACTGTCACCAAGATATACTATGCCTCTCAGGCTAAGCTCAGTCTTGCCATCCCTGCTTTTCTGAAGAGAAAAATCCTTCAGGCTCATATCTTCAGGAGTACTTTTTGCAATAACCTCCATTGGCACAGTAAGGTAGTTCTGCTTTTTTAACAAGCCATCCACAACTGTAATTTTGTTTTTGTAATCGGAGCTAATTTTAGACAATTCATCAGGGGAAAGATCCGTAGATACGCCTTTAATCGCCGGCCGGGCACTGATGATCTCGTCTACCTCTTTCTGTTTGGCAGCAATGCGTGACAAACTTAAAGCAAATACCCCTCCGCAAATTAAAAGGCCCAATCCTACGATCCTGAAATCTATTTTTACCCCTTTCAAGAAACTAATGCCTTCAGGCTTCATTCCGGAAACCGTAGCCCTGGTCTTGGGCTTTTGCGATACAAGGTTTAGTTTGATATTAGTATTTACGGTTTTGGCTAAAGAAACACCATAGCCTTTGATAAAGCTTAAGGAAAAGAACTGTGTCTTACCTATATATTTAAAGATATCAATGAACTGGAAGGGCAGTTCCATCTCTTTCATGAAGAACTCCAGGTCAAAACGATAGCTTTCATCAGCAACAAAGAACATATTTTCGATCCTCTTCAGAGGAAATTTACGATGAAAATAATCCAGGGAAACACGGATCTCTGTCTTTAGTTTCTCAAGCTGTCCACCGGCTTCTGATAATTCAGGCGTCTTTGCCGCTTCCTCTGTGCTACCCAAGCTAATGTCCCGGCTAAAAACTGGAAAGCCGTTCTCCAAAACAGTAAAATTGGCCTCATCATCCTCACGGGAATCCGTAGAAACCAACCCCACCAAGCCTTTATTGCCAAAACCACTCAGCTTCAGAAACCTTAAAACACTAAATGCGGAATATTCAATATTAGCGACCTTAATTCCCAGCTGCTTAAAGATTGAAAGGTATTTCTCTAAAACGTCCTTTTTGATCCCCACAAAAAGCACTATGCTCTTATTGGCTGCTTTATCTACTTCTACTTGAAAATCCGAAACAATCTCTTCAACCTTAAAAGGAATGTACTTTTTGGCCTCAAAGTTTACCGCGGTGAGTAATTCATTCCCAGGCAAAATCGGCAGTTCAAAGGTACGCACGATGAGATCTTTCCCGGAAAGACAGATAGTGACGTCTTTGGCATCAATCTTGTTCTTTCTCAACTCATCAGTAAAGATAGCAACAATTTTCACATCCTCAGGCACCTTTTCGTCTATTTCGCTCTCGCTCAACGAAGAACGGGATATCTTAAGATAATTGACGATTTTCTTGCCTTTAGCTTCGACAATACTGATTAGTTTAGGGCCAAAATATATTCCCAATCCATTAGCCATTATTTCTCTCCGGTCTTAGTTAGGCGCCTGCGGCTTTTTAGCCAATTATCGATTTCTCTACGGTCAAAACGCCAGACTCCGCCTAATTTAATTCCTGAAATCTTGCCCTGATGCAGCCAATTATAGATCGTCTGCTTCTTCAGTTTCAGATATTCAGCTAATTCATCAATATCAATCAGTCTTGGCATAATCTTTTACCTCATTTAACAAACGACAAAGGTGAACTAATTAAAACATAATAGTTTTATTTTGTCAAGTGTTTTTTTATATATTCTTACTTAGACTTACTTATGCTATAAAAACCCGTGCACAAACTAAGGCATATAGCTTTATAATAGACTTACTTAGATTATAATAGGTTATTATGGTGCGGTATGGAGTTCGGTAGTACGGGTGAGATAAATTGCTACTGCAGTGACTTCCCGAGAGCCAGCTGGAATATTGCCTTCCGCATTAGTAAGCTGCCTTACTGTAACATCCACACGTTGCACTGCACTGCCAGTAAACACAGTATTAGTGAAAAAATCAGGTTCATCAATCGACCCAGCCGGGCAAGCGGCATTAGTAGTATTACAAATAGTATGCGTAGTATTAGCTCCTCCGGCAGGATCCCAGCCAGTAGGATTGTTAATCAGGTTGTCAATGGCCATATTTACGCCTGCCATTCCCGCATAATAGGCCTGAATGCGGCCAACCTGGTGTTGAGTCAGCCGGCTATGGCTAAGCATCAAGGTTAAAACGACGTTAGCCAAGATAACTGCCATTAACAACATTCCTATGGTCAACAATAAAGCTACACCTTTTCTGTTAGAAA
>JAQUNE010000150.1 GCA_028717765.1 Candidatus Omnitrophota bacterium
GGAGAAAATGTTGCTTTGGTAAATAAATCTAATTTCTTTTTCGCTGTTTCCGGGGTAGGTATTGATTCCGGCAACGGATCAAGCTCAAGCGGAAGCCAGTCTGTAGAATTTCCGTAACCATAAAAAAGCCCTTTCCATTTTGGAGGGTCCGTACTAATATCCATAGATGAAGAGCCGAAAGGTAAAGGCGCGCCATCTAAAATAAAACTTAAAGTATACAAAGCCTCTGAAGAAGAAGTTGATTCTATTTTGATTTCCAAAGGTGTATCATTATCAATATGCCTGTAAAATATCCGTTTACCGGTGACTGGGTCAATTTCAGTTAAAACCAAAGAAACCAAAGCACACTCAGGATAGTTTCCTCCGTGCCCAGAAGTAATGATTTTTTCGATCGGGTCATGATAAGCATAAACAGTAATATCCCTCTCTACGGCTAAAGCAAAAACCGGACAGGCGATCAGAAAAAACGCACATAATATAATCGTTAAGTATTTCATGTTTTTCTCCCCTAAAAACAAAAAACCCTAAAAGGCTTTTTTAGGGTTTATTTCTCTTTGGCAACCCCGCTATCCCCCCTATATAGGTAAGGACCGGAAGCTTTGCGCCCCAGCATTACTGCTAGTTAGCCTTTATCAGTAGATACAAAATACCAAATTGTCAAAATAACAACTTATAGTCAAAATATAACATATTTTCTGCAATTTTCAAGAAAAGTAAGTATAAAATCTATTTTGTGAGCATAAATTTCTTAGGCCTGCGGTTCTGTTTAAATAACCCCCAATGCGGCTCAACAGGAAGATTGTTTTTCCATGGCTGATCAAAAGCCTCAAAATAGACAAAAGGAATACCCGCTTTCTCAGACTCAAGAAAAAAATCTCTCTGATTAGCCTCGCTAGCTGAATTATCTCCGGAAGTAGGAAAACCGACTTCCTTAAATAAAATCGGCCGGCCGTCCTTATTATGTTTTTTTAATATTTCGTAGTTTTTTTCAATCCAGTTCACGCATTTTTTAGCGCCGCGAATCGAGCATAAAAAAGGGTGAATGTTAGGAAAGATCCAATCGCCGATCGTCAAAACACTATCATTATAATAATCAAAGATCTGTTCAGTGGTAGTTACAGGCAGGCCAGTGAGATCTTTCATCTGAGCAATAGCTCTTTTTAAGCCCTCTGCGTCATAGCGAGAATTTAACCCCTCATTACCCAAGCAATAACCGTCAACATAATTTTTCGCTAAAAAAGCGTTCTCCATCTCGTCTTTACTTTCAATATCCCAGATCCCCATAATTACCCCACTAAATCCTATTTCTTTAGCCAATTGAGGAATCTTTGCCAATGTGGCGTTAGCTCCATATGTAACCACCCCGTTAAACCCATGCTGAAAAAGCACTTGGAGATCTTTCCTCAGAGAATCCTCAGAAGGATAAATTTCTTTCTCCGGATTAAAATTAGTTGGAGCAAAAGCTACCCATTTTAAACTCGTCAGTTTATGCCTAAACTCATCACTTACCTGAGAGAGAGCAATTGACGTTGTAATGCTGCTAAACAAGAAAAACCCAAGCACAATTTTTTTGATCCCCACAGATACAAACCCTCACTTTCTATCTATCGAGCAATAAATTCAGGCCCTTCAGCGTTAAATCTTGGTCTATCGCATCGATTCTTTTACAGAATTTCGCGATTAATTTTATATTTCCTCCGGTACCAATTATTCTGGCATTTGTGCCAATTTCCTTCCTGATGCGCATTGCCAAATCATCAGTCAATGCGGCAAAACCGTAAATTATACCGCTAAGCATGCTGTTTTTTGTATCGCGCCCGATAAATTCACGCGGATCTTCTAATTTTATCTTTGGTAACAATGCGGTCTTTTGATTTAAAGCCTCAAGGGAGATCCTTAAGCCAGGTAAAATCAACCCGCCAAGATATTCTTTTTTCTGAGAAATAATATCAAAGGTAATTGCAGTACCAAAATCTACCACCACCAATGGCGCTCCATAAAACTCCACACCTGCGTAAGCATTCACCAGCCGATCCTGGCCTACCTGCCGCGCCTTACGGTAGAGGTTTTTTATTGGCACTTTCAGATCTTTACCTATAATATGTAGCGGCTTACCCTTTAAGAGCCTTTTTAGCTGAGGTAGCAAATTTTTAGTGGCCATAGGAACAACACTGCAAAGAATTGCTTCTTCTATTTCTGTTTGCGCAAATATCTTTTTGAGCTCTGGAAAATAATTCTTTTTCTGGGTCTCAATAGTATACCGCCTAATAAGACGCCTGCCATAAAAAATGCCCAGGCTGATATTTGTATTTCCGATATCGATAGTTAGCTGCATATTAAATTTCCTTATTGAACTTAATCTTCGTTTCTTTAACCTGGTCTCTTAACTGCGCTGCTTTTTCGAATTGCAGATTACGCGCTGCCATTTCCATTTCATATTCTAACTGAGAAATATATTTATGCAATTCATATTCATCGTGATTCTCGCCAGTCAGCTCCATCACGAATTCTTCGCTCTTCTCTAAATCTTCGATCCCTTCTCTTATGGCTTTCTGAATGGAACGCGGGGTAATCTTATTTTTCTGATTAAACTCCAGTTGAAGCTCTCTGCGCCGTTTACTCTCAGCAATAGCCCGTTTCATTGAACCAGTAAGCGTATCCGCATACATGATCACCGTGCCATTAATATTGCGTGCCGCGCGCCCAGAAACCTGGATCAGGCTAGTTTCGGAGCGTAAAAAACCTTCCTTATCCGCATCCAAAATAGCTACCAGGGAAACTTCCGGCAAATCCAAGCCTTCCCTTAAAAGATTTATCCCCACCAAGCAATCGAATTTCTGCTGCCTTAACTCGCGTAAGATTTGTGAACGAACAATCGTCTCTATATCTGAATGCATATATTTTACTTTCAGGCCTTTTTCCTGTAAATAATCCGTAAGATCCTCTGACATTCTTTTTGTCAGGGTAGTAACCAGGACCCGTTCATTTCTAGCCGCCCTTTTTTTGATCTCCTCAATTAAGTCTTCTACCTGGCCCTCTGATGGCCTAACGATAATTTCCGGATCCACTAATCCTGTAGGACGGATAATCTGTTCGACAATTTTGCCTTCGCTCTTTTTCATTTCAAAATCTGCTGGTGTAGCAGAAACAAAAACCGTCCGTTTGATCAATTGTTCAAACTCATCAAACTTTAAGGGGCGGTTATCTAAACACGAGGGCAAACGAAAGCCGTATTCCACGAGGATCTCTTTACGCGCCCGGTCGCCTTCATACATACCTTTGATCTGAGGAATAGTCACATGTGACTCATCAATAATAGTCAAAAAATCTCCTTGGAAGTAATCGATCATCGCAAAGGGGCGCGATCCGGGCACCCTTCCAGAAATATGACGGGAGTAATTTTCGATCCCATGGCAATAGCCGATCTCCCTAAGCATCTCCATATCATATTTTGTGCGTGATTCCAATCGCTGTGCTTCCAATAATTTATTTTTATTTTTTAAAGCTTCTAATTGCTCCTTAAGTTCTGCATTAATTGAACTAATTGCCGCATCAATCCTATCACCGGAAACGATAAAATGCTTGGCTGGATAAATTGCAATTTTTTCCAAAGAACTTAAGACTTCTCCGGAAACCGGATTGATCTGAGAGATCTTTTCGATTTTATCCCCATAAAGTTCAAAACGAAGTGCCTTCTCTTCATAAGAAGGAAAAACCTCCACGCAATCCCCTCTTACGCGGATGCGGCCGCGAATAAATTCATAATCATTACGCTCATACTGGATCTGGATCAACTTAGAAATAAGCTCATCGCGGGGTAAAATCATCCCTTGCTCAATAAAAACCAA
>JAQUNE010000151.1 GCA_028717765.1 Candidatus Omnitrophota bacterium
TTATTATAGGCGCACACCCGGAAAAAGAATAAATTATCTGGGGCAATACCAATAACGCTATAAGATGTAATATTGCTGCCTATCAGTTTTGCCCATTCGCGAAATTTATTTTCAGAAGCAGCCCTGATTTCAATCTTAAACCCATCTTCTTTTTGAGAATTGTCTGTCCAGCTTAAGTCTACCTGGCGAGCAGAAACCGCGTTAGCAGTAAGATTCGTCGGGGCAGCCGGGATATCTTCAATAGTAGTGGCATTGGCAACATTAGAGTAATCTGAATCTCCTTTACTATTATAGGCACGTATGCGGTAATAATAAGTAGTATTGACTTTTAAACCAGGCCCGTAATCACCATACTCTCTGCTATTAGGGCCCATAGTAGCAATCTGGCTAAAGTCTTTATCAGGAAAAACACTTCTTTCGATTTTAAAACCATCTTCGTTGTCGGACCTATCTGCCCAATTCATTTTAATTTGTGAAGAGGAAATTGCCCAGGCATAAAGGTCCGTTGGAACCGCGGGAATGGTAACTATTGTGGTGGCGCTTGCTTCTACTCCAGGCGAATCGAGCCTTGTGTTAGTAGCCTTAAGGCGATAATAATATTTCGCGCCTGCGACTAAGCCTGTATCAGTATAGGTAGTATCGGTTTTAGATAAGCTAGCAATGTTTTTGAAATTCGCCTCCCCTTCTTTTCTGCGCTCTAATTTAAAGCCGGTGTTATTCGTGGCGTTATTCTTCCAAGTCAAATCTACCTGATTGGCGTTATTAATGAGGGCATTAAATTCACTAGGAGCTAAAGGAGCAACCTCCTGGATCGTTACACCAATACCATTGCTTTCTCCGGCAGCGTTGATTACCTTGACTAAACCGCTAACAGCCTCCATAGGAACTTTGCAGGTAATTGTAGTATCAGACCAAGACTGAATTTCGCAAACTGCCGCATTTGCAAATTGCACTTGTGATTCCTCTTGCTGATCACCAAAATTCTTACCCCCAATGGTTAAAATTTCTCCCGGCTTAAGCGTTAAAGGACTAATACTTTCAACAATAGGAAGTAAACTTACCCGCTCTAAATAGAGGTTATTGAGATCCGTCCAAACTATTCTATTGCCAAAAATCTGCGGGATAGAATGCTTTGTACCTTCGGTTAAAGAATCCACTCTAATCTGTGTATCTGTGGATGGGATATAAAGGTAAATACCTGGATTAATGCCATCCTGTATTTTTTCCTTAGCATAGACAACCCTATCTTTATAGAGGGCAAAATTCATTAAACTATTTGCGCCTTTCGTCCTATCAATTTCGCCTGGCTTATTCACTCCTAACTGGAAACTTTTTAGCACCGTATAAGCATTAGGATTAAATTCATATTTAGGATAGTAAACACTATAAACCATGTTATCTTCATAGACGCGCAGGAAAAATGTTAAATCCTTAAATAAACGAGTGGTTTGTTTCTGAGCAAAATCGTAGCTATAACTCCAGCCATCATCTAAATTCTCAAAAACCATTAGCTTCTGGTTAAAATCAAAAGCATTGGGCCAGAGTTTGCCGGTGGTAATTGGTGTTGCCTGATCGTTGGTATAAAGAGAAATCTGGCCCTGTTGTTGTGTACTTGACCAAACTATCCTGTTCCCAAGAAACATGGCATTGGTAAGATTACAATTAGCCGGAATACGGATTTCTTCTTTACTTAATAAATCATAAACCAGAAGCTGATCCTGGGAGTTGCTTGCGCTATTAGCAGCATAAGAAAGAAGTTTATTTTTATATAAGCCGTAAGGGAAATAATTTTTTGCGAGTTTATTTTGCTGATCTGCTGTAAGATCATAAAGATATGTTCCATTTTCTGCGCCATTTTCAATCCAAACCACCCTGTCCCCATAAATCAATACCCGTGGTGGCCAAGGCTCTGCTTGCGTAAAGGTGCGTATTTTATCTTTCTTCACATCTATCGCGCTAAAAGAAATTGTTTTTGAATCTGTATGCGTATCTAAATTATCCTTTACGCTAAAATTCACTTGATAGGTTTTACCCTTGTCTTGCGCCGAAGGCTGCCAAGAAACGATTTGAGTCTGCGGGTTAAAGTTAAAATCAGGAATTGGATTAGAACCGATAAATTTGTATGAATAATTTAACTGCCCTTGCGGCGTAGCTGGATCATCGGGATCTTTAGCTTCTAATTTTAATATGAAAGGTTCACTTGCTCCCGCCGGATAAGCATAATTATGCAAATTTACAAATTTTGGAGCCTCATTTACATTATCCAAGGTAAAATATTTACGATCATAAATTTGGACAGGTTTTCCGTTTACAATTGCTGTAACAATCAATATCATCTGATATTCCCCATCTGCAATACCGGCAGCATTCCAGACCCCCAGAGAACTATCTCTAACCATAGTAGTAGCATACCGCGGTAAGATTGGTTTAAGATTATTGGGCGAATCTTTAGGAGAGTAATAAAGATAATAATTCATAAATCCACTATTCAGATAAGCGCTACCGGCTATATTGACCTTGCCGTTCTGAGAATGCAGAAAGCTACCATTATCAGGGGTAGTAATATAAACTGAGGTTGTAGCTGTTTTTACTCCTGCGTAACTAGAAAAATTAGGTAGAAAAACAAAAGATAAAAGAATTAAGCTTATTCTAAATATTTTTTTTAAGGTATAGTTTTTCATTTTGCCCTCCTCCAGGGATTATTTCTCTTTTATCTCTTTATACATTTTGATCAATTCTTCTTCCATCTGCTGCTTATTCAAATTTCCTTTTTCTTTAAAGGCATCAATGATCTCTTCGATTAATTTCACCCGAGGAATATGGATGCCGTGAGAGAAAAAGATGTCCTTTTCCAACTCATCAAGGAAATCCAACTCTTGCCGGTTTAAAAAAGTAATTACCCTGTATTGGTTCTTTTTTTCTTCTCTCATTTTAACCTCCTGCTGCTCTGAAGACACCCGGCCTTATCGGATAGGCCGGTGTATTTCCTTCTGAAATAAAAAGCCCTCAAGCAACTAGAGTCATGCTTGAGGGCGAAAGTCCGTCTTTCCTTTTGGCAACCCCGCTACCCAAAAAACTTGGGCCGGAAGCTTTGCGCCCCAGCATTACTGCTAGTTAGCCTTTATCACTAGGAACAAAATACCAAATTGTCAAAGTAACATTTGTTACTTATAGTATAGCATATTATCGGATATTTTCAAGGTTATCGGCTGAATTTTACCTCTTCCCCTACCTGCCTGTACTAATATCTACTGAATTAGAGCTACAACTATCCAATAATTCTCCATTTAAAGATGAATATACGCGGTAGCGATAACGTGTGTTAGGAGAAACGTTACCATCACTATAAAAAGTGGTATTGCCGCCTAAAGTAGCTATTTTAGAATATCCTTGTTGGTTAATACTCACGTTTTTCCTTAAGACAATAAACTGATTTTCATTACTGGAATTATCCTGCCAGTACAAATTAACCCTGGTTGAAGTGCTGGCCAGGACCCTGAGGTTTGACGGTGCAGCCGGCGGCCCTTGATTGGCAGGGGTTTGAATATCCACCGCATTTGAACTGCAGGCGTCAAATAATTCGCCGTTACTCCCCGTCCAATATACGCGGTAGCGGTAAAGGGTATTAGCAGACACTGTCGAATCCTTAAAGTAGGTTGACAAATCTCCAACTGTCGTACCTCTGCTGATGACACCAACACTCGTGTATCCCTGTTGATTAGCGGTGAGGTTTTTTCTCAGGATAACAAACTGATCCGCAATCGCAGCTGATGCCCCTGCCTGCCATTGCAAGGTAATCTCATTTGCCGTTGTTTTACTTG
>JAQUNE010000152.1 GCA_028717765.1 Candidatus Omnitrophota bacterium
TTAAAATACAAGTGGTGATAATAATACAGTCCGCTTTCTGTGGCGTGTTTGTCAAGAAGTAACCGTTAGAGAGAAAAAAATGTTTTATTCTCTGAGTGTCTAAATTCCGGCCTGAACACATTGTTGCAGTCTTCAGGTATATTCTTTTTTTAGGCATGAAGGTCAAAACTTTCTAGTTTCTGGAAGCGTTGAAATAACAAACTTAAATTTCCTGTCCGGATCGTCCCTTATTTTCTCCAGCGGTAAATATTCTATATTAATTTTCATTTCCTTGCCAACACAAGCGCGTAACAAAGAAATAAGTTTCTCCTCGCTTCTTAAATCATATTCCGAAGATTTATTTATTTTTATTAAAAGCGTGTTAATCTGTTCCTGGATAATTTGCCCTATAACTATCCCCTCTACCAGATTGAACACTGTAAATAAAGAAGTCAGATACATATTGTCCGGGGTGATTACGGCGTCTTCGCAACGGCCATGGATTGCCTTGATCAAAGGTAGCCCCCTGCCGCATTTACAAATTCGATTCTCACTCTCCACTTCGATAAAATCCCCTATGGAATACCGTAAAAACGGCATCGCGAAATTATGTAAAGAAGTACCTATGGCTTTCGCAACGGCATTTTTGCCGCTAAGGCAGCTATTCAACTCCGGCTTTTCTTCTAATTCTAATATTCCGTACTCGGAATTAATATGCAACCCGCCTTCAAGACATTGAGAAATTTTTACCGTCCCTTCCATATTTCCATAAGAATCAAGTACCTTACATTGAAAAACTTTTTCAATTGTCTTCCTTTGATAATCTAATAACATTTCGCCGGTAGAAAATACCCCCCGGAAAGAAATCCCATGGTTAGGCTTATTGAGTAAAAATAGCGCAAGAACGTATAAAGAAGAAGCGCTCCCCCTAAGGAAAAATGGCCGGTGTTTTTTAATCTCTTGGATAAATATCCCTATCGTATCAGGTGAAAAAAGTAGGCCGTTCAAAAGCAGCCTTTTCATCAAGCGTTGGTACAAAGAAAATCTATTACTTAATTCTTTGCGTTCAAAAAAATAATGCGGCCTGATTTCCGCGAAGGAATCTCCCAGCTTGTATCCGGCCCAACTCCAATGCCTCCAATAATAATTAAATTCGAAAACGCGTAAACTTTTATCCAAATAAAACTTTGCAGGCTCTCCAGAAATGCCGCTTGTCCTATATAATACCGGCTTATATTTTCTTAAGTTTCTGGCACTTAGCTGACTAAAACAAGCGCTTAAAATATCTTTTGTAAGCAGAGGGAGCTTTTTTAGGTCCTCTAATGTATTTATATTTTCTGGGCGCAGGCCGTGGCGCTGGAATAAATCTTTATAATAAGGCACCTCTTCATAGGCATGAGTCACCAGAGCCCTTAACTTCCCTAATTGGTAGGCTTCAAGCTGCTGCGGCGAGAACCACTGGCTTTTTTCAAGGAAATTTCTTGTCTTGAGAATTGATACCGGGTAGCAAAAATCATTGATCTTAAAATCTATTGCCATATATTCTCTCAAACATGCTACTTAGTCCCTTACTTGAAAAGAATAGAAACTATTGACTATCTCTTGCCATTGCTGTTTATCTCTTTTTTCCTGCGAAAGAAAGCCTGCCAGCTTATCCGCCATGATCATACAATGATCGATATTGCAATGAAGAAAAAGTGCCCGGCGACCGATTAAATACAAGTTATCCACCAGGTTAAACCGGTTATAAATTTTATTAAATTTCTCTTTCCAGCCTATTTCGTAAACCGGATATAGGTTTTTGAGTTTTTTGGAAAAAAATACCGGCTGGTTAGTTAAATTTTCTTTCAAAATTCCCACTCTCATAAGCTCTTCGATGACCTTTTGCGCAAATAAATGATCCTGCATATTCCATACCTCATCGTTATAGCTACACGGCACTTCGATGGTTAAAAAATGGTTCTTATTGTCAACATTCAAAAACGGGCTAAATTTATTAATTTCGGATACCCGCCCCACCAACAAATCAGGGTCAGAAAAATAATAGGTATCATTAATACTAGGGTTCATTTCTTGCGTGATCAAATATAAAATTCTTAAGGACCGCCAACGCATTGGCGTAATGCCATCATCTGAATGAGGATAAAGCAAGGCACTAAGATCTTCGAATGGGATAGTTGAAATAACCGTCTGGACCTCTATAACTTCTTCTGATGCATCCCCCTTCTTAAAATATATTCGATTTATTCTATCATCCTGCATTTCTAATTTTTCGATATTAACAGAGGTATGGATACTGCCTCCATTTTCGAGGAATCTGCGCCCTAAAATATGGGGTAAATAACCGATGCCTTCCTTGGGATAATAAAAAAACCTCACGTCTTTACCACGTAATTTCCTAATAAATTCTTGCCATAATACAGCTAATTGGAAACGGCTTACCCTGCGTATCGCCGATTCCATGGCTATTTTGTCAGGAGAAATACCCCATAATTTTATTGCATAAGGCTTATAAAATTTCTCATAAGCTAACTTTCCCACTTCTCTAATGGTATGTAATTCATAAGTATTGGCTTGCTTGGATTTGCTGCAATAACGTAATATCAGCGCTTCTAGATAGCTAAAAATATAATGTAAAGATTTTGTAAACCCTAATGCCTTAATAACGTTTAGCGCGGAAGGCGGATATCTCATTCGATACCCCTTTACATAAAGCAGGCCTTTTCGTTTTTGCTTTAGGATATCATCCCCGCAGAGAGTCTTGATCATTCCCCAGGCTCTCGGCATATACATATCATGAAAACGGTGGGAACCTAAATCAAAAGAAAAACCATCCTTTGATAGTGTTGCGCATAGGCCCCCGATATGGCCTTCCTTTTCTAAAAGTACAACTTTGTCTCTGTAGATTTTTGAAAGTTTCCAGGCGAGAGTTAATCCGGAGATGCCAGCACCTAATATTACGATTTTTTTATTGGAGGTATTCTCCACGCTAAGTTATGTTATTGTAGGGTTTTATTGAAATTATAGCTAGATTATACCTGACTTCTAAATGGATGTAAAGGGAGTTTTTGGCGGGAACCCAAATTCTGCAAATAAAGCTGGGCGGTTTCTTATGAAAAGCTGAAAAATCCTCGAAACTTCTTTGATATCCCGGATACCTTTATCCAGAAGCAACTGAATTAATTCTTCCCTTTGTTTTGATTCTTCAATAATCTCTTTGACTGATTTGCCGCTTGCCTGGGCAAGCTTATCCCGATAGACACTGCTTACCTGTGATTGACGAAATTCAAGTGTGGCTAAATCGCAGGTCCATAAAGGAGATAATAAGACAATTTTCTTTTCCATCCCGGTCGTTTCCACTAGCTCTGCGACAACACGCTGAATTTTATTATTCAGGTTATAACGGTTCATAATGATAAAAACATCCACCAGGTTAATCAATATCGAGGGTACATTCATTGGTTCATTTTCTAGGCGGATCACCGCTTCCCTGCCGCTTGAAGCATGTAAAGTACCCATGCAGTATTTACCAATATTCATTGCTGTCATCAGGTCCTTTGCCTCACTGCCCCTAACCTCTCCAATAACCACCCTATCCATGCGCATACGCAGGGAATTCTTTACTAAATCAGCTAAATTGATCTCATCATCACTCTCCAGCCTCGAATAATTCCCTTCTAGATCGGTATTTAACTCTAAGGTATCTTCAATCACCACTACCCGTTCATCCGCAGGGATAAAACTGAATAGTGCATTTAATAAAGTACTTTTTCCTGCTCCGGGGCCGCCGGCAATAATCATGTTTGCTGGTTTGATT
>JAQUNE010000153.1 GCA_028717765.1 Candidatus Omnitrophota bacterium
TGGAGTCTTTTGATTTAGAGCCGATAGCAGAGCTGGAATTTAAGCGGGTCAGCGGCGGGCTTTTGGTACAGGACAAAGACCTGGAAACGCTGGATTTAAATAATCTTAAAGTTGTGACCAAGAAAAAACCGAGCAAGAAAGAACTGGAGAGCCTGATTTTTGCCTGGAAAGTGGCTAAGCACGTAAAATCCAATGCTATTGTTTTAGCAAGCGGCAACAAAACCGTGGGTATTGGCGCGGGCCAAATGTCCAGGGTAGATTCAGTAATGATTGTCAGAAAAAAATCCGGGAAACTCGCGAAAAATTCCTGCCTTGCTTCGGATGCTTTTTTCCCCAAGGAAGACGCGGTCATCGAAGCTGCTAAGGCCGGGGTAAAAGCAATGATTCAGCCCGGAGGCTCAATTTCTGACGCGGAAATTATCAAGGCCTGTGATAGATACAAAGTGGCAATGGTCTTTACTGGAATCAGGCATTTCAGGCATTAATTTTTTTCACGCGGTAAGCTCAAATGACCTACCCGCAAGCGATTAAATATCTAGAGACTTTTATTAATTACGAAAAGCTCACCGATTATCCTTATAAAGAATCCTTGAAATTAGAGCGGATCAAGGATTTTTTAAGGGCTATCGGAGATCCGCAGGAATCTTTAAAGTGTATTCATATAGCTGGTACAAAAGGCAAGGGCTCAACCTCTGCCTTTATTACCTATATATTGCGCTCAGCAGGCTTTAAAGTAGGTTTATATACTTCGCCGCATTTGTCGGATTTTAGGGAGCGGATTAGGGTTCTTCGGGAGCCGGGAGCCGGGAGCCGGGAGCCGGGTGATTTTGAAGGGATGGTTTCCCAAAAAGATTTAACCCGCCTGGTGAAAAAAATAAAACCGGCGATAGAAAAATATAATCAAAAATCGAAATACGGGCCGCTTTCCTTCTTTGAAGTTTACACTGCTTTGGCTTTTGTTTATTTTTTAGAGCAAAAAACTGATTTCGCGGTTTTAGAAACCGGCCTGGGTGGCAGGCTAGATGCAACCAACGTAGTCAATCCTTTAGTCTGTGCGATTACGCCGATTAGTTATGAACATACGCAGAAATTAGGCAACAGCTTAAGAGAGATTGCTACGGAGAAAGCAGGAATTATTAAAGACTGCCAGGCAATTGTAATTTCTGCTCCGCAGGAAAAAGAGGCGCAAGAGGTAATTGAAACAAAATGTAGAAAATCTGGAGTTAAATTGTATACAATAGGCAAAGAAATTAAATATCTTAGGAGAGGGGATAGTTTTACTGTAAAAGGTTTATTGCGCGGTTATGCTGGTCTAAAAACCAGCTTGATTGGCGAGCACCAACTAATTAATGCTTCTGTAGCTGTGGGTGTAATTGAAGCTTTAGCTAGCCAAGGGGCGGGTGTGGATGCTAGCGCGATTAAAAGAGGTATTGCGCAAACCTTATGGCCAGGCAGGTGCGAAATTATTTCGAAAAATCCTTTGATCATCCTCGATGGAGCGCAGAATATCGCTTCTGCCGCAGCCTTAAAAGAAGCAATTAAAAAGAATTTCAGATACCGAAATTTAATTTTGGTTTTAGGGATTTCTAGCGATAAAGACTTACGAGGCATTTGTAGAGAATTAGCCGATCTAGCGGATAAGGTGATTCTAACTAAGGCCAATAATCCCCGCGCTGCTTCGCCAGAAAGGTTAGCTGGAAATTTTGCGCAGAAAGAAAATTATCTTACATATAGCCTTAAAGAGGCGAAAGAATTAGCCCTTAGTTTAGCGGGAAAACAAGATTTAATTCTTGTAACCGGTTCTTTATTTGTGGTAGGGGAGTTTAGGGATGTTTAAGGAAAACCTTTATGACACAATCGCTGCCAGTGCCACAGCAATTGGTGAATCAGGGATAGGGATTGTGCGCCTGAGCGGTAACGACGCCTTGAAGATCGCAGATGCGGTTTTCCTTTCCAAGGATAGCGCTAAACCTTCCGATTTCAAGACCTACACCACACATTATGGATGGGTGGGTGAGAATGGTAAAATCATCGACGAGGTGATTCTTACGGTAATGCGCTCACCTAAATCATATACGAAAGAAAATGTAGTAGAAATAAACTGCCACGGAGGGATTGTGGCAATGCGTGCAGTTTTAGATTTAGTTTTAGCAAAAGGTGCCCGATTAGCCCAACCAGGAGAATTTACCAAGCGCGCTTTTCTAAACGGCAGAATTGATTTGGCCCAAGCCGAAGCAGTACTCGATATCATCCGTGCTAAAACCGATACTGCTTTAAAAATCGCTACCCAGCAGTTAAGAGGAGCCTTTTCCCAGGAAATTATAACTTTGAGAAAAAGCCTTTTAGATATCTTGGCAGTTTTAGAGGCAAATATTGATTTTCCGGAAGAAGAAATAAGTGCAGCGGACCTAAAAAAAATCTCTCATGACCTAAAAGAAACCAACGCAAAAATTATTTCTTTGATCAAAAATGCTAAAACCGGAAGATTATTGCGCGAGGGTATCCATGTCGTCATCTGCGGCAGGCCTAATGTCGGTAAATCATCGCTTTTAAACGCACTTTTAAAACAAGAACGCTCTATTGTAACTGCGGTTGCCGGGACTACCCGCGATACCATTGAGGAGATCGTGGAGATTAAAGGGATACCGGTGCGCATCGTGGACACCGCCGGGATCATTGAACCACAAGATTTGATCGAAAAAAAAGCCATACAACGTACAAAAATCCAGATTGATTTAGCTGATTTGGTGATTCTCTTATTTGACGGCAGTAAAAAATTGCATCCTGATGACAGCGTGTTAATGCGCAAGTTAAAAAATAAAACCACTGTCGCAGTGATCAATAAAATAGATTTAAAACAAAGAATCGAAAAGAAAAAACTAGCAAATAATTTTACACATCTCATCGAGATTTCGGCTAGGGGGGCGAAGAATATCAATTTACTTGAGGAGCAAATTGCTTCTTTAGTCTATGGGGGCAAGGTCGTAGCCAAAGAATCATTTATGCTAGGAAATTTGCGGCACGCGCAGGTGCTCGTGAAAGCAGAAAAACTTGTTGCCGAAGCGCTTAATTCATTAGATAATAAATTATCCTTAGAATTTATTGCTCAGGGAATAAAAGATGCTTTATTGCATTTAGATGATATACTAGGTAAGAATTGTTCTGAAGATTTATTGGATAAGATTTTCAGCGAATTTTGTATCGGCAAGTAACCGGAGAGCACTATGAACAGGAAAAAAATCGAAAAAGCAATTAGAGAGATATTGGAGGCAATCGGAGAAAACCCCCAAAGAAAAGATCTTTTAGACACGCCATCGCGTGTTGCGCAAATGTATGAAGAAATATTCTCGGGAATTAAAGAAAGCCCGGAAAAAGAGCTGGAAGTAATCCTCGAACAGAAACATGACGAGATCATTCTTTTAAAAGGGATCCCTCTTTATAGTTGTTGCGAACATCATTTACTTCCTTTTATCGGCCGCGCCCATATCGCTTATATCCCTAAAGGCGGAAGGGTGACCGGTTTAAGCAAATTAGCCAGGGTGGTGGATATTTTAGCTAAACGGCCGCAGGTGCAAGAGAGGCTGACGACACAGATTGCCGAGATTATTATGTCTAAGCTTAAGCCTAAGGGTTGCATGGTAGTAATTGAAGCAGAGCATATGTGTATGTCGATGCGCGGGGTAAGAAAACCTGGGACAATGACAGTGACTTCTGTGGTAAGGGGCATATTCCAGGCAAATGAAAAAACCCGCGCGGAAACCTTAGCTTTAATAAAATCATAATTAACACC
>JAQUNE010000154.1 GCA_028717765.1 Candidatus Omnitrophota bacterium
CCGGAGAAAAACGCCGGTAAGATAGAATCCGAAGGAGGTAAATAGCGATGAACCTTCCAGAATTCGGCGTAAAAAGACCGGTTACGAATATAATGATTTTTTCGGCAATAATTATCCTGGCATTATACAGTTTGACGCGCTTGGGGATAGATTCTATGCCGGAGATTGAGCCTCCGGCGATTTCCGTTATATCCAGTTATCCGGGCGCAAGCCCCGAGGATGTAGAAATAAAGGTAAGCGAGCCGTTAGAAAATCAGTTAGCCACCACCCCAGGAATAGAGAAAATTACTTCGCGTTCATTAGAGGGCCTTTCAGTCGTCTCGTTAAAGTTTATCTGGGGCACTAACCTTGATGAGGCCTCAAACGATATCCGCGATCGCATTGAGCGCTCCAAACGTTTCTTGCCTGACATTCCCGATGAGATGGATAATCCCTTTATCTTTAAATTCAATACCGCGATGATGCCCATACTTTTTGTGGGCATTACCGCAGAGCAGAGTTATCCCGAGCTTTTTGATTTGATTGATAAGAGAGTAGGGGACCCTCTAAGGCAGATTCCCGGAGTAGGAACGGTTCAGCTTAACGGTGGTTTGGAACGCCAGATTAATATCTGGATAGACAGGCACAGGCTTGAAGGATACGGTTTTTCCATCCTTGATGTCAAAAATGTTTTAGCCAAGGAGAATGTTACTCAGCCAGCCGGAAGTATAAAATCAGGTTTTACGGATTATCTTTTACGCGTGCCCGGAGAATTTGCTACGCCTGATGAAATAAACTCGGTTATCTTAGGGAAACGTAACGGCAACCTTGTTTATTTAAAGGATGTTGCCCGGGTAGAGGACAGTTTTAAAGAAGTAACCAATATTGTGCGCATTAACCGGAACCAGGGCCTTTTGATGATGATCCAGAAACAAACCGGCTCCAATACCGTGGAAGTGGCAGGACGCGTGAAGAAGAAGTTAGATGATTTGCAAAAAATCCTTCCTAAAGATGTAAAAATGTATCTGGTTATGGATACATCCCGCGACATTATAAATTCCCTCAATACGCTTAAATCCACGGTTTGGATAGGCGGGGTTTTGGTTATTCTGGTGGTTTGGTTTTTCTTAAGACAATTCTTACCCAGCATGATCATCGCCCTGACAATTCCTTTTTCTCTTTTGATTGCGTTTATTTATCTTTTCTTAAGCGGCAAGACCATAAATACAATTAGCCTTTCCTCTTTGACTATAGCTATTGGCATGGTGGTAGATAATGCCATTGTGGTAGTGGACAATGTATATCGGCATCTTGAGAGAGGGCAGCGTCCGCAGGAGGCAGCTATTTTTGGAACCTCTGAAATGTTTTTGGCGGTTGCCGCATCTACCCTTACTACGGTTGTGGTCTTCCTGCCCATGCTTTTTATTACCGGAGTGGTGGGTATAATGTTTGGTGAATTAGCCATAATCGTAAGCGTTACCCTTTTAGGCTCGCTTTTTACCGCCGCGACATTCAGCCCGATGCTTTGTTCCAAGTGGATGAGGGTTAATAATGGCCAGGCCAGAAGTAAAAATAAGTCGTTTAGCAAATTCTACAAGATTTCCGAACATTGGTTTAAATCCTGGGAAGAATTCTACGCCAGATGTTTAGCCTGGTGCCTGGGGCATAAAAAAATAGTTATCTTCGTTTTTTTGGGAGCGTTTGTCTTAAGCTTATTCTTAACTAGATTTGTCGGGAATGAATTTATACCTGAAGGGGACACCGGTGATTTACGCCCCACCGTAAATCTTCCCATAGGCACGCGCGTGGAAGAGACCGATAAAATCGCTTCCCAAATAGAAGATATTTTCAAAGAAGAGGTCCCTGAAGAGCAATTTATTTATGTAAGAAGCGGACAGAGCACTGGCATAGGAACAGTAATGGGTGGGCAATCCGGAAGCCATATTACTTCCGGGGGCGCCAAGCTTGTGCCAAAGACCGAAAGAAAGCGTTCGGTTAAAGAAATAGGCCAGATCATCAGAAAAAGAATTAAGCAAATCCCCGGCGTATTAAAAACAGACATTTCTACAGGAAGCCCCATCGGTAGAATGATTACCGGCACAGGAGGCAAACAGGTACAGATAGAGATTATCGGACATTCTTTTGAGGATACCGATGCTTTAGCCAATAAGATAAAGGAGATTATGGAGAAAACCGACGGTGCAATAGACGCGAGTATTTCCCGCGAATTAAACCGTCCTGAATTAAGGGTAGAGGTAGATAGGATAAAGGCTTCCGCTCTCGGCCTTGATATGCGTACGATTGCTGATAGCATCAAGGCCTTTGTGGAGGGCGTAACTGCCACAAAATACCGCGAGAAAGGCGAAACCTACGATATATATGTGCGCTTAGAGGAAAAATTCCGCGCCAAGCCCGAAGATGTGGAAAACCTCTCTATAGTTTCGCCTTTTACCGGCAAACAGATTAGATTAAGCACCGTTGCCAAGGTGTATGAAATAGCGGGCCCTCTTGAAATTGAGCGCAAAAACCGCGAAAGGGTAGTTAGGGTAGAATGCAATACTTACAAGCGGTCAATGGGAAAGGTTATCGAGGATATTAAAAAGAGCTTACAGAAGATAACTATACCTTCGGACATTGTGATAAATTTTGGCGGCGAGGCAGAGGAACAAGGCAAGGCATTTAAGGATTTGACATTTCTTCTTATGCTCGGTATTTGTCTTGTGTATATGGTTATGGCTGCCCAGTTTGAATCATTGCTTGATCCTTTGATCGTCATGTTTGCCGTACCTTTTACCTTTACCGGAGTAATCTTGGGATTTGTATTAACCGGCACAACCTTAAGCGTGATAACCTTCTTAGGGTTGGTTATGCTTATGGGGATTGTTGTAAATAACGCTATTGTTTTAATTAGTTATATTAATATTTTGCGCGCAAGAGGCTTATCTATGTTGGAAGCAGTAACAAGAGGCGGCAAAGAAAGATTGAGGCCTGTGCTTATGACGACAATCACCACTATCGCGGGATTATTGCCTTTGGCTCTTTCAACAGGCGAAGGTTCGGAGATCTGGCAGCCATTAGGAATTACCATGCTTGGAGGCCTCAGTTTGTCTACTTTGATTACTATGCTTTTTGTGCCTACGCTTTATGCGGTGTTTGAGGCAACGATTAAAAAGAACGGAGGCAAGGAGAAATGATGATGGTAATGATTGCTTATAATGAAGCGATTGATGATGAAGTAATGGAAATCTTAGGGGATTGTACGCTTAAAAATTATACCAAAATAATGGGAACTTTTGGTAAGGGCGATACATCAGGAACGCATTTGGGTGATGACATCTGGCCCGGTAGGAACAATATTTTATATGTCACCTGTCAGGATAATGAAGCGAGGCAGCTTGTTTCCTGTGTTAAAGAATTGCGCAAAAAATTAGGCAAGGAAGGCATTAAAGCATTTGTCTGGAGTCTGGATGAAATAACATAGAGGAGGCCGAATGAAAATCGGCAAGGTGCGCAAAACTACATTATTAATCAGCGCCATTCTTGTTTTATTATTTTCGGGGTTTAAGGAAGAATGGCATTCTCTTTTTTGGTTTGGCATAGATATAGGCTATGATTATCATTTTATCGTTAAAGAGAAAATGCGGATTATCGTAGCCATAATTGCAGTAGCCTATACCATAATCGTAATGGCAAAGGAGAAGTGAGTGCATTTTAGAAGCAAAATTTACGGCGCAGTAACAGTAGGGAAAAG
>JAQUNE010000155.1 GCA_028717765.1 Candidatus Omnitrophota bacterium
CAATATTCCAAGGCGCTAACTGCCGCAACTGGCGGAGAAGTTGGATTGATCAGCTATGAATTAGATGCCAAAAAACGCGTACGCTTTGATAAATTTTATGAGGTGGCTTTTGCTCCGACCCTAGAAGTAGGAGGGATTAGCAATATCTTTAAAGGTCCAGATGGGTATTATATTATTAAAGTTGATAATATTAAAAAAACAGAGCCTCGTCCTTTGAATGAGCTTTGGGATAATATCAAGAATTACCTTTTATTTGAAAAACAGCAGAAGGCAATTGCAGAGCTAGCGAATAAGCTTTCCGGAGAAACCAAAATAGAGATCTATGAAGGTAAGATAGAGTAGTAAAAGATGGCGCTACCTAATCTACCGGCACTAAAAAAGAACCTACCGTTAATTATCGCGGGCATTTCTGCGTTATTGGCGGTTTTTTTTATTAATATTTATATTAAACAGCAGGCAGAAGAAGCTAAGAAGAAAGTTGAACAGTCCCAAAAAAACTTAGTTACTGTGGTGATTGCGGCGAGCGATATTCCAAGAGGAACCAAGATTACTGAGCAGATGCTCAGAGAAGTGCGTGTGCCGAAACAAAAAGTTAAGCCCAACTTTGCTACCTCCGCCACAAAAGTACTTTATAAATACGCAATGGTTTCTTTAAAAAAAGATGAGCCGATCCCCTTGGACAAACTTGGCGTACCTGAAGAAAAAAGGCTCCCTGATATTCTTTCTGCAAGGATCCCCCCGGGCAAAAGAGCAGCGACCATACCGGTGGATGATATTTCCGCGGTAGGCGGAATGATCCAGCCGGGAGATTCTGTAGATGTGGTGGGCCTTGTATCTATCCCGGGTGCTGAAGGTAAACCAGAACGTATCACTACACTACCCCTATTCCAGAATATCCAGGTTTTAGCCGTCGGGGGACAATTAAATCCTGGCCCCCAACAAGAAGGAGCAAAATCCAATATTACCCTTGCCTTAGCTCCTCAGGAAGCGAATATTCTTACTTTTATGCAGGAGTATGGTAAGATTAGGTTGATCCTACGTTCGCCCGGAGATAAACAGACAGCGCATAGCATTCCTACAGACTGGGATACGGTTTTAAGCATTATTCTGCCGCAGCAACGGCAGCAGCCGCAAGCCAACCTTAAGCCCAGCAGGACGATTGAAATTTATCACGGTGTAAAAAAAGAACTTAAAAATATACAATAGAAAAGGGAGAAGGATGTCAAGAAAGAGAATTCTTATTCTGGTAAGTTTATTTTCGCTCCCTTTATTTTTCTGGCTTCATCCTGGGCTTGAGGGCAGTATCGAATCATCCGGGGATTGGATGGATGATGAGGGTGTGGTGCAGATGATTGTGGGGGATACAAAAATTTTTCCCACAAATACTCCGCAGAGGGTGGTAATTAACAATCCGGAGATTGCTGATGTAATTGATGCTAGCAATACCGAAATTACGGTAAGCGCAAAATCTCCGGGAGCTACTACGCTTAGTTTTACGGATATCCAAGGAGAGCAATCGATAAAAATCCGGGTCATTCCCGAGGATGCCGAAGAATTAAAATATCGCGTGGACAGGCTTTTAGAAACTCTGGACTTCCCGGAAATTTATACACAGGCATTGCCTCAAGAAGGAAAAGTGGCTATTCTTGGTAAAGTGAATAATGCCCAAGATAAAGAAAGAATTGCTACAATTCTTGGGGCACAGCTCAAAGAAAAAATTGTAGATTTAACTTTAGTGAAAGAGGATGAAGTTGTGGTTGAGATCGATGTCCAGGTTTTGGAACTAGATAAAGGCTCGACAAAAACCTTAGGGTTTACTTGGCCGGATAGAGTCACAATTGATGAAATTGGTTCTCCAGGGATTACCTCGGCAGTGGGGAACATTTCGGTACAGAATACAGGCGGCCTAGTTAGTACTACTAGTACACTAAAGACCCCGGGAACAAAATGGGGGTCGTTGTTTAGGGTATTGAATCTCAGTCGCGAAGCCTTCCAATTGTCTATCGATGCCTTGGTGCAGGACGGTAAGGCGCGGATTCTTTCACGGCCACGCCTGGCTTGTCAGAGTGGTAAAGAAGCAGAATTATTTGTTGGCGGGGAAAAGCCAGTTTTTACAACCCAATTAGCGGCAACTACCGGTTCTTCAGGGACGACTATAGAATATAAGGAATATGGGATCAAGTTAAAAGTAAAGCCGACTTTGACCGAAGAAAGTAGTATTAAGCTGGCTTTAAATATAGAGGTGAGCGAGATCGGAGAAGCAGATACTATTGGAACTGTCAGCAGTGGACAAATTACTGCTAAGGCATATCCATTAACCAAGCGTTCCGCATCTACTGAGCTTTTTATCAACGATGGGCAGACCTTAGCTATCGGCGGGTTAATAAAACAAAAAAGCGAAGAGAGTGTGAAAAAAGTTCCCGGATTAGGCGATGTTCCCATCCTCGGAGCTTTATTTAGAAATAAATCTTCTTTGACCGGAGGCGGGGCTACCGCAAAAAGCAACACTGAATTATTCATCACGCTTACCCCCACGATTATTCTAAATAAATCCGCGAAAACTCAAATGCCAAGAACTGAAAAACAAAATGCGGCAGCTTTGTCGCCGTCATCAACTGCAGTAGCAATTAATGCTAATGAAGCTTCACGGGAAAATTTCATGAGTGTCATGGAATATAGCAGTATTGTTCAGAAGCGCATTCTGCAGAGCTTGGTTTATCCTACCAGTGCAAAGCAAGCAGGCTTTCAGGGGACGGTGAAATTGGGGCTACATATTTCTTATATTGGTGACCTGCTTGATGCGGCAATCAAGCAATCTTCTGGATATAAAATTCTCGACGATAACGCGGTAAAAACAGCAAAATCTATCGGGACCTATCCGCCTTTCCCGTCTTTTTTGGACGCGAAAGATATTTGGGTAGACGTACCGGTAATCTACAAGGCGGATTAATATGTCTAAAACAATAGCTATTTTTAGTACCAAGGGTGGTGTGGGAAAAACTTTTATTGCAATGAATCTAGCGGTAACTTTGGGATATTTTGCCGGGAAAAAGATTGCATTAATTGATCTGGATTTGCAGGCGCTGGGAGATACTTTGAAATTACTCGATGTCTCTGCAACCAAGTCAATGCTGGATTTAGCAGATGGCCTGGAAAAAAATCCCCAGGGAGTTTCAATAAAAGATTACATGGTGAATGTAGAAAAATTTAAGATTGATCTATTGCCTGCGGTCTTGACGATGAAGCAGGCAGCGCGCATGAATGCTACTAAAATCGCGCTAGCGCTTAAATTTTTAGAATCACAATATGAATATGTCATTGTAGACGCAGGCAGGGCATTTACCGAGAGCCTGTTCACAGTTTTTAACCACGCGAATTTGATTCTTTTGGTGGTCACTCCTGACGTGATTTCAGTTTATCAGACGAAATGGAGCCTGGATACTTTACAGTCATTGCACTTACCTCTTAATATGGTCAAGCTAGTAATTAACCGGGCGGAAAGCGTAGGAGGTGTGAGTTGGCAGGAGATTCGCGCGGCTATCCCCTGTGAAATTATCAGCCGTATTCCGTCGGAAGGTAAGAGCGTGGTCTTGGCTTTAAACCGCCGTATCCCGTTGGTTATTGATAGTCCCACTTCTAAAGTCGCACAGATGATTCGTACTTTAAGCAGCGATCTTTTAGAGCGGCAGGAACTTTACCTGGAACATCAGGAA
>JAQUNE010000156.1 GCA_028717765.1 Candidatus Omnitrophota bacterium
GCCTGAATAAGCTGGACGATCTTTGTATTTCCCGGCCTAAAGAGCGTTTAAGCTGGGGAATTCCTTTAACCTTTAGCCCTCAACACGTAGCTTACGTTTGGTTTGACGCTCTGGTCAATTATATCAGCGCGGTCGGCACATTTGATAAAGACAATAATTATGTATCTCGCTGGTGGGAGGAAGAAACCGAGGTAGTACATTTAATCGGCAAGGATATTTTAAGGCACCACGCGGTTTACTGGCCGATTATGTTAATGGCACTGCAGCAAGCAGGGGTAAAAGGAATAAAACTTCCGGATACGATTTTTGCGCACGGTTGGTGGCTGAATAATAACGAAAAGATGTCTAAATCCAGAGGCAACGTGATTTCTCCGTTAGCGATGGCGGATAAATTTGGTGTTGAGACATACCGGTACTTTTTATTACGTGATTTACCTTTTGGCTTAGACGGAAATTTTTCCGAAGAGGCGTTTATCAAAAGGTTTAACAGCGACCTGGCCAATGATTTAGGCAACCTTGTATACCGGACACTGACGATGGTGGAAAAATATTTTCAAGGGGCGGTTCCTGAGTTTACCTCACCTAGCTTGCGGATTCAGGAGATCACCGCGGCGATTGCGGCATTACCGCAGGAGGTTAGAGAAAGCCTTAAGGCAGGGTCAGATTTTAATTTTGTCCGGGCACTGGAGAAGATCTGGGAGAAAATTAATCTGGCTAATAAATACGTTGAAGAAACCAAGCCCTGGAATCTTGCAAAAGAAAATAAGACCGAGGAACTGAAAAATTTTATCCGTATTTTACTCGAGGTAATCAGAAAAACAGGCGTAGAAATTGCACCTTTTATGCCCCAGACAGCAGAGTCGATTAAGGAGCAGGTGGGTAGTAGCAACGTTAACAAAGGCAAACCTTTATTTCCCCGTATTGAAGATCCTAAACTGAAAAAATAATGTTCATCGATACGCATTGCCATCTGGATTTCCCGGAATTTGACCAGGATAGGGACGAGGTAATTAGGCGTTCTAAAGAGCAAGGCATTGATTTTCTGGTGAATATCGGCTCGAGCCTGAAATCATCAGCTGCTTCTTTGGAATTAGCGCAAAAATATGATTTTGTCTATGCCAGTGTCGGTATTCATCCGCACGAAGCAGATAGATTTAATCTCCAAGAAGAAAAAACATTGCGGCAATTAGCGCAGAAAGAAAAGGTAGTAGCCGTTGGCGAAATCGGCCTAGACTATTACCGTAATTTTTCTAAAGCAGAAAATCAAAAACCTCTATTCCTGGCATTAATAAAGCTGGCGAAGGATTTCAACCTGCCTTTGATTATACATACCCGCCAAGCCGAAAGCGATACTTTGAAAATATTAAAAGATATGCTTCCGCTTAGAGCAGTGGTGCATTGTTTTTCTGGAAATGCGCAATTTTTAAAGGAATGCCTGGATTTAGGATTTTTTATTTCTTTTACCTGTAATGTTACCTATAAGAAGGCCCAGGATTTACGAGAGATAATAAAGTTAACTCCCCTAGAGAGAATTTTTTTAGAAACTGACGCGCCATATCTGTCTCCGGAGGGCTTACGCGGAAAACGCAATGAACCGATCAATGTTAAATATGTAGCTGAAGAGATTGTTAAGGCCAAGGGTATCTCCTTAGAAGAAGTTGCAAGGATTACCAGCAATAACGCTAAAGATTTTTTTAATTTAAGATGAAAAGTCAAGTTTCGCTTGTCAGATGTGCAGGTTATGATCCTGCCTTAGTATCCGGGGCAGTAAGACAGGCGGTTGATTTAATCGGCGGGATAAGAAAATTTATCCAGCCCAGAGCGAGAGTTTTACTTAAGCCAAACCTCTTAATGGCCAAAGAACCGGAATTTGGCGTTGATACCCATCCAGAGGTAGTGCGCGCGGTGATATTACTCCTAAAAGAGATCGAATGTAAAATTTTTATCGGTGACGGGCCAAGTGTTTGGGGGAAATACGCGGAAAATGTCGATAGTGTATATGAAAAATCTGGAATCAAGAGAATTGCCCAGGAAGAAGAGGTGGAATTAGTTAAATTTGAAAAAAAACGCTGGCGAGGGAAATTTCCTTTAACGAATTGGTTAGACAATTGCGATTATTTAGTAAATATCCCAAAGTTTAAAACCCATGAATTTACCTTGATCACCGCAGCGGTAAAAAATCTTTTCGGGTTAGTCCCGGGTAATTTTAAAACAGAATTGCACAAAAAATATTTTCATCAGGAAGATTTTGCAAAAATTCTCCTGGATATCTATCTTGAGGCTAAGCCGCATTTAACCATTGTTGACGGTATCGTGGCCATGGAAGGGGATGGCCCGGCAACGGGAGGGAAATTACGTAATCTCAATTTATTGCTTGCAGGCCAAGATTGCTTAGGCTTAGATTTTCTCATCGCAAAGATTATGGGGATAGATCCCTTAACCGTATCGACTAATAAAGAAGGAGTTTTACGTAAACTCAGTATTACTGGTATGGACGATATTGAAATTCTCGGTGAAAAAATCGAGGCTTTGGGGATAAAGCCATTTTTATTACCAGCAGCTTCGATTACCAGAAAGATACCAACTCCTTTGGTAAAAATCGCCAGGCGTCTTATTAGGTATTATCCTTGTGTAGAAAGAGATAATTGTGTAAAATGTGCTGCTTGTGTTCAAGCTTGTCCTAATCAGGCAATTACGATGAAGAAAAAGGGGATTTCTTTTTGTTATGCAAAGTGTATCGCCTGTTTTTGTTGCGAAGAGGCGTGTCCGGCTTCTGCGATTAAGGTAGAAAAAAGCCTTTTTGCCAAAATAATCGGGATGTAGGAGGATTACTCAGTGTTGAGAGAAAAATTAGATCAAGCAATTACTTATGGTTCTCGCCGCTTAGCAATGAAAATTGCTCGAGCGGGGTTAAAAAAATCCCAAGAAAAACAAGAAGCTGGCGAGGTTGAATATTTTAAAGGCCAGATCGAGCTTTTAAAAGAAAATTTCGCCAGCGCAATTGAGCATTTTGATGCGGCGATAAAAGAAAACCCTCATGACGGCGGGGCATATAATGACCGCGCACTCTGCATGGTAGAACTGGGGACGATTGATGAATCGTTAAAATTTTTTAACCGCGGGATAGAGGTGGAGCCGGATTACGCCACAATCTATCATAATAAGGGCTGGCTTTTAAATAATATCGGCAGGCACACCGAAGCATTGGCCTGTTTTAAAAAAGCGCTTAGCCTTGAGCCAAGAAGGCCGGTGACTTTCGATAACCTGGCAGATGCCTTGTATAATCTTGGCGATTATCAGGGTGCATTAGAGGCGTACAAAAAAGTACTTGTTTTATTAAAACCAGGGTCTTGCCGGGGCATCAGGAAGGAAATTAAATTAAAGATCGAAGAGATAAAAAAGCAGCTCATGCTTAACCATACAAACCTAAAACCATGAACTTAAAAACTATAGAGTGGAAAAATAATGCTATCAGAATTATCGATCAGACCATGCTGCCGGGAAAATTAGTCTTTTTGAATATTAAAGATTTGCCTGTATTGTGGAAGGCAATCAAAGAACTTAAGGTCCGCGGAGCACCTGCTTTGGGAGGCGCAGCAGGGCTGGGAGTTTATTTGGGCGTTAAAAATTCCCAAGCAAAAGATTTTCGTACCTTTTCAAAGGATCTAGAAAAAGTATCCAGATATTTAGC
>JAQUNE010000157.1 GCA_028717765.1 Candidatus Omnitrophota bacterium
GGAAATCAGGCTCCCTTGATAATCGTGTTGGTTCAAATATTATCAAATTCCCAACGCGCACCGCAGGGACGATTCCTTTATAGCACAGCTCAAAAATATGTCAATATCAAACTGCCGCTAACTATATGCAGATTTCCCCGCGTTCTTACCTTGAAAAACTAATTTCTTTCTTTTAAATTTAACTTACCTGGCAGATGGGTGTAGAGTATTTTGTCTAAAACGAGCTGTTAAGATGAGGCGGTTTGAGAACAACCCACACATCTATATTCTTCCCAATATGATGGGCATGTGGGCGGGCATGGCCCATGCCAAATGTGTACATACACATTATTATAACAGCTATTTGCCGAAGTCTGCGGCACAAAACCTTGGTATCCACCGCTTGCCTTACACACACTTAATATACCGGCTGTTTCGCGCGAATTGCCCCTGGTTAATGTAATAAGCTTAGGAATTACCCATTTCTTGGCTAACTTATTTTTATTCACCGCCAATCAACCATCCTTTCTTTACCTGAATTGCGCGCCAAATTTTTCGCTTAAGGCTTGCGAAATTTTGGACAATATCGGCTGTACCTCAGCTTCTGTTAAAGTGCGCTGGCTAGAACGGAAAAAACAGGAGATGGTGAAGTTTTTAAAACCAGCGGGGATTTGTTTACCTTGATAAAAATCGGTAACCTTGATTTCTTCCAATATTAATCCGGCTTGTTCTTTAATCGCTTTGAGGATGAGATTTGCCGCAACCTCTTCTTTAATCAAAATACTTAAGTCCCTGGTAATCCCAGGATAAAGCGGCAAGGGAACAAATTTCTTCTCTAAATTTGCACACTGAAGAATCAACCTTAAGTTAAATTCCCCGAGTATGAGGTCCTTATTCTTAATCTCCAGCCTTTGCGCGATATTTTTCGGCAAAACTTTTATCACCCCGATTTTAACTTTCTGCGCAAAAACAGCTATTTCTCCGTCGGGACTAGCTTCAAAGGAATATTCTTTAATCTTTAAATAGTTAAAAATGTTCTCTACGACACCTTTTAAATCTAAAATCCCTACTTCATAACTCACCCGCCCCTGGGGCAATAACCAGGATTTATTCCCGCACAAAGCAATCCCTAAAACCAGTTCTTCTTTTGGCTTAGCGTCTTGCGCCAGAGAGAAGGCCTGAGAAACTTCAAAAATCTGCACACTCTCCTGTTTTTGATTCAGATTAAAAGCTACACATTTAGCCAGGCTAGCAAGCAAGGTCGGCCTTAAAATTTCCTGTTCTTTACTTAAGGGATTGGCTATTTCTACTGGCTTGGCTATGGCAAAATCCTGAAGGCTTGTTTTTTCAACCAGGCTATAAGTAATCACTTCGTTTAAACCGCTGGCCACCAGCAGATTCTTCACCATACTGGTTAATTCCCAGTCCCGGTTACGCTGTATTTTTAAGGCGACATTCGGCAAGGTGGTGGGAATCTTATCATATCCATAGATCCGCGCTACCTCTTCGATCAAGTCGATTTCTTTTTTTACATCCGGCCGGAACATTGGCACTCCTACCAGAAAAGAATTCTTCTTTGCGGTTTTAACCGTAAAGCCAAGATGCTCTAGGATTGCTTTAATTTTTTCTGAACTAACTTTTGTGCCTAAAATTTTCGTGGTATTGTCAGCGGCAAGAGAAATTTGTTTGGTACTGATTGTAGTACTGCCGCTACTTTTGGTTACAGCTAATTTGCCTCCAGCTAGCTCTTGGATCATCTCAATTGCGCCTAGCTTTGCCTTTTGCACGGTTTGGCAATCCACTCCTCTTTCAAAACGATAAGACGACTCTGTCTGCAGCCCCAGCTGCTGCCTGCCACGGCGTACCAGCATTGGATTAAATATCGCAGCTTCCAAAAGAATGTCCTTTGTGCCCAGCGAAACTTCCGTATCTTTACCACCCATAACTCCTGCAATAGCAACCGGATTATTATCTGCAGTAATCATCAGTATAGCGGGATTTAATTTTCTTGCCGTACCATCTATAGTAATTATTTGTTCATTACTCTTTGCTCTTCTTACGGCTAAATTTAACCCCTCCCCTGCGCCTAACTTAGCTAAATCAAAAGCATGTAACGGCTCTCCCCATTCAAATAAAATATAATTAGTAATATCCACAATATTATTGACACTGCGGCAACCGATTAATTCTAATCTTTCTTTAAGCCAGGCTGGAGAGGGTGCCACTTTAACATCTTTAATTATTGTGGCGGTATATAAAGGGCAATCTTTTTTATCTTCAATTTTAATTTCCAGCGCAAGCACAGCTTTACTCGTGGCTTGCGGCTTTATAACTTTGCGGCTTTTTGTTTTTCTTCCGGTAATTGCCGCAACCTCCCTAGCTAATCCTACCACACTTAACCAGTCCGGACGGTTGGAGGTAATCTCGATTTCAAAAACAAAATCCCCGGCTTTAGCCTCGATGGACTTAACTTCAATACCCGCCATGGTCAGCTTATCCGCGAGCTCTTGTGCCGGCAGCTTAATCTCCACAAAATCTTTTAGCCAATTATAGGTTACTTTCATTTTTCCTTAGAACTGGTTTAAAAATCTTAAATCGTTTTCGCAAAACATCCGGATGTCTGTAATGCCATACTTCAGCATGACAATCCTCTCAATTCCCATCCCAAAAGCAAACCCGGTATATTTTTTTGCATCATACCCTACATGCTCAAATACATTCGGGTGAATCATTCCTGAGCCTAAAATTTCCAGCCATCCTTTTCTGCCGCAAACCGAGCAGCCTTTACCTTTACAGATAATACAAGAGATGTCCATTTCTGCTGATGGCTCGGTAAAAGGAAAGAAATGCGGCCGGAAACGCATCTTGATCTCGTCGCCGAATACCGCCTTGGCAAATGTTTCTAAGACCCCTTTTAAATCGGAAAATTTTATAGCGCGATCCACCATAAACCCTTCAATCTGGTGGAACATGAATAAATGCGAAGCATCTGTGGCATCCGGCCGATAAACCCTGCCTGGCACAACCACAGCTAGCGGTGGTTTGTTGGCCTTCATCACTCTAATTTGCACCGGAGATGTATGGCTACGTAGTAGCAGCCCTTTTTCTTGCGGCTTTAAGTAAAAGGTATCAAAGGCATCCCGGGAAGGATGTTCCAAAGGAATATTCAAGCCAGTAAAATTATTGTATTCGGTTTCAATCTCCGGGCCTTCGACAATAGAAAATCCCATACGGGTAAAAATCGCGCAGATTTCATCCACTACCTGAGTAATCGGATGCAGCCTGCCAATTTGCTGGCTAACTGCCGGCATGCCAATATCAACCGCACTCTGTATCTGTGCCGCAGGCTGGCCGGAAAATGCTTTTTCTCTCTGTGCAATCAGATCGAGCAGATGATTTTTTAAAGCATTAGCCTGCTGTCCAAAACTTGCGCGTTCTTCTTTAGCAAGGGTAGGAATAACAGCTGTCAAGCCGGCAACTATGCCTTTACGCCCCAGATATTTCAAGCGAAAAGCCTCTAGTTCCTCCGGAGAATTTATTTTGCTGATTTCTTCTTCAATGGTTTTTTGAAGAACTGCAATATCAATACTAGACATAACCCTCCCAATAGACTTAAAGCGAGATTTCTTTTCTTTAGGCTGAACTGTTCAATTACCACTTTGCCTGCGGCGATTTTTTTGATTGCTTGAG
>JAQUNE010000158.1 GCA_028717765.1 Candidatus Omnitrophota bacterium
TATCCATAAAATTCCAGAGGAAGATTTTTTTCCAGCGCAACATACCCCAATGTCATTGGACTAAAGGCAAAAAGGTTTGCCCCAAGATGCACATAAAATCTCCTCTGCCCTTTTCTCAGGTTATCTTCAAGGTAATCGATAATCTCTCCCAGCTTCCAGTCCTCTTTATTCGGGAAGGTCATATTTAACACCCCAAATTGCCTAAGCGCGCCTTTTTCAGGTAGCCAGGAAAAAGGAAAGGATAAAAATAAAAATTGCCCAACCCCCCATCCAAGCACCAAAAGAAAAACACCTGCCTTGAGAAATTTATTCCGGCTAATATTGTTTATTCCGTAGGCAGCAATCAGCGATAAAGGGATCAATAAAGGCAAGGCATATTCAGGTGCCCTGGTTTGTGTCGTGCAAAGTATGATATAGCTAGAAGCGAGCCAGAAAAAAAGCATCCTTTTATCTGTTATTTTTTTCTTTAATAGTAAAAGGGTCCCAAAGAGTGCCCAGAAGAAATAAAATGGCAAAAATAAAAATTTAAAATTCGCACGAAGGTAAAAGAGGATCCCCTGCAGATTATAGGCCTCAACCATAGAGTATCTTTGCGCCATCTGCCTAGAATAAGCGCACTGAAAAATGTTCTTCGTCACATTTTTAAGATGCGGCCAATAAAAAGGAAAAACCAAGGCCAGCGCCGTAAAAGAGAATAAGAAAAGGTTGGCGAAGAAATTTTTATCTCTTTTGAAATCACCCTTCTGAAAGAAGAGGTAAAGCACTATGCCCACGACAAAAGCAAAGGCCATCTCTTTTGCCAGTATTCCTAAGCCAAAAGCAATTCCAGCTAAGAGAGAAAATTTGCGGCTATGAAAATTCTCGCAGCGATACAAAAAATAGGCGGCCAGTGCCACCAGCGCGGTAGCGGCGAATTCAGGAGAATATCTACGATAATAGATAAAAAAACCAGGAGAAGTGGCCAAGACAAAAACGGCAAAAAAAGCGGTTGCGCGGTCAAAAATTCTTACTGCCAGGCAATAGAGAGAAAAAAGCGCTAAGGCCATAAAACTCGTGGTGCTTAACACAGCCAGATGCGCATTTAGGCCAAAAATAAAATACCAAGGGACTGATGATAATGGCAAAAGTATTCTATAAGGAATAAAGCCCGGATTTTGCGTAGAAAAAAGCGCCTGTAGAAAACTAAACATACCGGAATCAAGACTGCGATAAATTTCAATGCTCTTTTTATAATAACCTCCGTAATCAAACCAGAGTGGAAAGCTATTCTGCTTTAACCAGATAAAACAAAATACAGCCTGCGCAATAATAATTAAGCTCACCCCTAAAAAAGCTCTCTCGCTTAATTTTTTATCTATCTCTGATTTCATTTTACGTTAGCTTTTTCGGCAAACAAAAAGCGTATGTGGGTACAGGTAACCTTTACTAATGTCTTTTTTTTCTACAGTGAAGCCGATATCTTGTAATAGTTTGAAGAGGTATTTACTTTCAAAAAAATTTAACTCCCTGGCCCGTGTAACCTTTAGCAGTTTAACAAATAGCATTTCTTGTAAATAAGTCCAAAGGTATTTTAAGGAAAGGGATTTATTAATATCCTTGATCACCAAGATGGTTTTGCTATTAAACTGATGGTAAAAGTTTTCTAGCAGCTCTCTTCTCTCTTGATCAGAGAGATAACAGAGGACATCCAATACAACAATACAATCAGCTTCTTTCACTAGTGCAGCAGCATTATTCTGATCGTCAAAAAATATGATCCGCTTCCCATTTTTTTGCGTCTTATCCGCCTCTTCGATCTTTCGCTGATGAATATCGAATCCATAAATAACGCGTTGCTGAGAAGAATGCCAGAGAAGATGCGCAAATAAACCATGCCCGCAACCATAATCTACGATTACCCCTTTCTTAGGCACCAACTCCTCTATAGCTAAAAAAGGACAAGTATGCAGCCTGATCCAGGCGTGCAATCTAGTAAGGAAGCTGTTATTTTGATAAATTTGCATTAGCTCTTTAACGGGTATTCTTTGCGCTTGTTGCATTGGCATAATAGTAGTTACCCTAACTTAATGTTTAGCTGGCTGGCCGCCTCTTTTATATTATTTGAAGCAAGTATTCTTAATTCCTCATTCCAGTGGTATCCCCAATGGCCAATAATTTTTTTTAGTTCAGCATCTTCCTGCGCAGGATGACAAAATAACTCGTAGCTTCCATTTCCCGGGGAAGAAAGAATCCTTTCAATTGCCTCTTCTGTTAATTTACCACTCTCCAGGAACCCAAATGAATAATCATAAAAGTTTATCCTGGCCATGCGTAAAACCGGCTTATAGATAAAACAGATAAAATTAATCGCTATCTGCAATAGTTTTTTAGATAGAGGCGCTTTTCTAGAAACAAACCACGCCTTGATGGGAACCGCCGGCAGCCGAATAAAAGGTACCTGATATTTTTTTGCCAGCTGAATAGTAATTCTGAATATTCCCGGTAATAAGTGTATGTGCTGATGGCTGTCAAGATGATGAATTGAAAGACCGGCGTTTTTTAATTTCTCTATCTCTGAAGAAAACTCTTCTAATATCTCTTTTCTTTTTAGACCGCAGAAAAAATAATCTAAAAGGAAACTAAAAAAACTTTTTTCTGCGAGGATAAATTTCTTCACTGAAAGATGTACCCCCACTTTGATATTAGGATTATCTTTCAGTATTTTAGCCGCCTGATCAAAAGCAAAGCCATTAGGCATTAAAGAAACACTTCCTATTGTGCCGTTGCGGATACCCTGTAAGATCCCATTATTTATCCCTGTGCATAAACCGAAATCATCGGCATTCATAATCAATGTTTTCTTTTGTTTTTTGTTTTTTGCATAGAGGCGCAGAGAATACCAACTTGCAAAAAATTCTTTTAACTGTGGCAAACTACTTAATCTTTTTAAATAGGAGAAAACCACCCGCGGCTGGGCGTAGAACTCTTTTAAGATATCTGTTTGTGAATTTATCACCTCATCTTTGCTTAATCCTGATGGTGTATAAACGGGGTCAAAGCAGGTAAATCTATCCCAGTCTTTCTCAAGGCTGCCCTTGAACTCTTGCATTTTCTTCCAAATGTCAGCTCCGGGATAGGGGGTAAAAAAAGTTAGAGAAACATCATGAAATGGCAGGCGCATAATTAAATCCCTGGTTTGCCGAAGAGTAGCGATTGTTTCAGTAGGCCCACCGATAATAAAAAGCCCCTTTGTAAAAATGCCGTGTTTCTTGGTAAGGCAAATAGCCTCCTGAATCTGCCGTAAAAGGATTCCTTTTTTATAAAACTCCAGCATTTCCTGAGACCCGCTTTCTATCCCATATAAAATCTGCCAGCACCCGCTGCTCTTGGCAATCTTGAGTTTTTGCGCATTGATCGTATCCACCCGGCTTAAAGCTGACCAGGCAATTTTTATTTTTCTTTTCTTAATTAAAGTGGCGAGCTTTAAGAGCCTGGACTCGGAAAGCATAAAATTATCGTCTTCAAAAATAACTCCCTTAATCCCAAAATCTTTAGAAAGCTTCTCCATTAAATCCGCGATGTACTCTGCACTGTGCATCTTAATCTTATTGCCAAATGTTTTTCT
>JAQUNE010000159.1 GCA_028717765.1 Candidatus Omnitrophota bacterium
ATTAACTCCTGCCCCCTCGTCTGTAGTTGGCGGATTAGGTGTTCTTCCAGTTTGATTTCCTACCACGACCTGAATTTGCTTATCCTTAGTAATTGCCTGCGCATATTCATCCTTATTTAGTATAGAGAGAACATGTGTATGCCGTGCGGCAAAACTGGAAGAATCATTAAAAGACGCAGCTTCATTATCTCCGATAAGCATTGTATTATTTGGAAGTGCCTTAAAATCTTGAGTACGCATATTGTGTAAAACAGCATTCAAACCGTAAGAAACCCCTCCTTCTTTCGGCGGAGTACGGTCAGCTGGGCAAGTAATACTGTTAATATCGCCTCTAGCTAAATCATGCAAAAGCCCGGCATAAGCTAAACCTCTTTCTTGCCAACCAACTATCATATAGGCTAAACGCATCTTCCAGGCATCCTCTTGCCGCATTACTTGCGCGTAAGCCTTTTTAAGTATTGCCGGAGACAAATTACTCAGATCTCCAGGCATCGCATCGTTTTCCATGACATAAATATTTAAGGCAGCATCTAAGACCTTTAAATT
Organism: Candidatus Omnitrophota bacterium; assembly: GCA_028717765.1. The sequence continues at coordinate 547 of JAQUNE010000159.1, forward strand.
AGCCTGGCATACCTTTGCTTCGGCATCTTCGATAGTATTTCTATAAATAGGTACGGCGATAGTCGCGAGAATCCCCACAATAACAATTGTGATTATAAGTTCCATTAGAGCAAATGATTTTTTTACCATTTCCCCTCTCCTCTCTAATTATAAAGCTTAACAATCACTCAATATTTTACCTTTATTAAACAAAGCCCTTTAGCCGGAGCTGTCGGACCGGATAATTTTCTATTTTGCGATAAGAGGATATTTGTTAAATCTTCCCCGGAGAACCTACCCTTGCCTATTTCAAGTAACGTACCAACAATATTCCTTGCCATATTGTACAAAAAGCCGTCTGCTTCTATATCAATATATACAAAATTATTTACTTTGGCAACCTTTATTTTCTTAATTGTCTTATTAGGATTCTTTTCCTTACCAGCACTCGCCTGAAAGGCCCTAAAGTTATGCCTGCCTAAAAGTATTTTCGCAGCATTTTGCATGGCTTTTATTTTTAGAGGATAAGGATAAAAATAAACCGTATTCCTTAAAAACGCGCAAGGAATACTCCGGTTTAATATGGTATAGCGGTAAATTTTCGATTTTGCGCTAAAACGGCTATGAAAATCAGAGACAGTTTCCTGGACTCTTTTGATCACGATATCTTCAGGGAGCAGGCTATTCAGGGCTTTTTGTAAATTTTTTACCGCGATCTTGGAATTGGTCCTGAAGTTTGCTATCTGTGCCTTGGCGTGGACTCCGGCATCTGTCCTGCCGGAAGCAACAAGTTTGATTTTTTCTTTGAGGATTTTCTGGAGGGTTTTTTCTAAAACGCCTTGTATAGTTCTAAACTTGTGACGCCTGAGGTGTAATTTGTGACTGTACTGAACCTGCCAACCGCAGTAGCCGCTGCCATCGTACTCTATTTCAAGCTTGAGATTACGCATTCTGCAATCTGTACCGCATTCGTAGCAGCGCCTTTACGCAGGTTATCAGCAACCACCCAAAGCCATAAACCGTTCTTCACAAAACAATCCTTGCGGATCCTACCCACAAAAGTCTCATCCCTGCCTTCAACATCCTTAGGCATAGGATAAAGATTATTTTGTGGATCATCCACCACAATCACTCCAGGCGAATGAGATAGAATATCCTTTACCTGAACAGGGCTAATTGGTTTAACAGTTTCAATATAAACAGACTCGGAGTGGCCCGTTCTTACAGGTACCCTTACCGTAGTCGCGGAAATTTTAATCTTACTATCATGCATAATTTTGTGCGTTTCTTTAACTAATTTCCATTCCTCACTGGTATAATCGCATTCGCTAAAATTTCCGATCTGAGGAAAAACATTATAAGCTAATTGCTGAGGCATTGATTTATTTTCCACTTTCACCTGTATATTGCCGAATTCCCCTCCAGCAATCGAAGAAATCTCTTCTTTTAATTGCTCAACCGCGCCCCTTCCCGCTCCAGAAGAAGCCTGCAATGTGGTGACAATAATTCTCTTAATTCCTGCTTTTTTATAAATCGGCCAAAGTGCCACTACCATCTGTATCGTCGAACAATTAGGATTAGCGATAATCCCCTGATGTTTAGCCACGTCTTTTGCATTTACCTCAGGCACTACAAGCGGCACCTTTGGATCCATGCGAAAATCCGCGCCGTTATCAATAACTACGGCACCTCTTTTAATTGCCTCCTGAGCATAGGTGACTGCAGCGCCTTTTTCACCTTCGGTTCCGGCAAATAAAGCAATATCCATCCCATCAAAACCTTGCGCGCTAATCGGCTGCACAGAATAGGTTTTTCCATCAACTTCAATCACCCGCCCAGAACGGGCAAAAATACGCAATTCCCCCACCGGGAAATTACGCTGCCTTAAAACGCGTAACATCTCTATTCCCACTACACCAACACCTACGACACAAAGATTATATTTTGTTTTTTTCTTCATTTTACGACCACCTTGAATTTATCCGCTTCAATCGCATTCAAAATCATGCTCTTAAGGTTATAAATAGTAAACCGCCGGGTAAAGACCCGAAAACTTTCTTCTGCGCCGTATTTACCGAATCTTAAACCAATAGCCTCTCTTTGCAGAGAAACAATCGCTGCTTCATCAAGGGTCTTTTTCTTACGCAACTCTCTCATCTTCTCGTAGATGGCTTCCTTATTTGACTCCTTTTCAAAAATAAAATAGCACCAGGTATCGATACTGCCGATATAATTGAATATTGTCTGAATCTTCTTGACCCCTTCTTCACTCAAGAACAAAAAATATACCGGATTAGGAGAGCTCATCAATAGTTTATCTGCCCATTTTTCAGGAATTATCGGCTCCATACTGATATAAGAATTGGACATATCCAGCACCTTATCGATGTGTATCATCGAAGCACCGCTAATTCCTCCAAAAGAAGAAAATAAAAGATAAACTGCCTTATCCTTCTCCCTAAAACTCTCTATAAACTTCGCAAGATAGCCTTTTTGGTTAAAAGCGGTGAGATCAAAAGCGCTAAAAACTACCAACCCCAGAAGATGCCGGGCAAAAGAAATATTTAATGTTGTGCAATCAAAAAGATTTTTTTCCTGTGTGAGCGTAATAAGGCTTTTTTTGACCATAATTATTAGAGGTTTTCTACTACTAAATCTCCGATTTCTTTTGTCCCATAGCCCATTTTGCCCGCTGCTAAAGACTTTAATTTAGAATTCACAATTTTAATTACTGCAGCTTCCACCGCCGATGCAGCCTTAACTTCTCCCAAATTCTCTAACATCATCCCTAAAGCACAGATTGCCGCTAAGGGATTAATTACGTTTTTACCCGTATATTTCGGAGCGCTTCCGCCAATCGGCTCAAACATCGAGACACCTTGCGGATTAATATTACCGCCGGCAGCGATACCCATACCCCCCTGGATCATCGCACCCAAATCCGTAATAATATCTCCGAACATATTATCGGTGACAATCACATCAAACCATTCTGGATTCTTCACAAACCACATCGTAGTTGCATCCACGTGGGCATAATCAGTGGTAATATCCGGATATTCCTTGGC
>JAQUNE010000160.1 GCA_028717765.1 Candidatus Omnitrophota bacterium
GGGGAATCGATTGGATTTATGATAAGTTTAGCGTAAATTTAACCTATAGCTTAAGCCGACAAATCAGTGCGATGCAAAGCGGCAATTATTCATTATACGTAGTCTGGTCGCTTGTAGGCGTTGCCTTGGTCTTTGTGTTATTTTTTATAAAGTAAGACGATTAGTGGAGAAAAAATGCTGCACCTTTTAGTTTTATTTCCTTTTTGTGCTATTATTCTGCTGAATCTGCCATTGCAGGCCATTCTTAAAAGGCTGGCTTTCTGGGTAGTTTTTGCCTTAAGTTTACTGCAGATTTTTCTGGTTTTCTTTCCGCAGAGTAATTTCTGGGGCACTCATTTCGCTTTCTTAAATACCTTTTTCAAGTTCAACCTTTCTGCCGATGGCTTGAGCATGGTAATGCTTTTATCTATCGGGATTGTGGTTCTAACTACACTTCTAGTAGCCAGGCAAATGATTCCTGATTTGGATCGGCAGGCAAATTTCTTTAGTTTGTTGCTGATTGCCATGGCGGGGATGAACGGCGCGGTCCTGGCAAGGGATATTTTTTCACTTTATGTTTTCTTGGAGATTACGGCAGTAGCGTCTTTTATTTTGATTGCCTTTGAAAAAAATATTCTGGCTTTTGAAGGCGCATTTAAATACCTGATACTTTCTGCGGTTGCCACTACGATGATGATCGCAGGAATCGCTTTAGTAATTTTATTTTCCGGAAATACAGAATTTTACCTGATTAATTACGCACTGAGAATCTCTGCACACGCGCATCTGGTGGTTTTAGCCTTGGGGTTGTTCATTTGTGGATTTTTCATTAAGGCAGGCTTAGTGCCTTTTCATGGTTGGCTGCCTGATGCCTATTCCAGCGCTCCGGCTCCGGTATCAATATTTTTAGCCGGCATTGTTACTAAAACCACCGGGGTTTATACCTTAATTAGAATTTTTATCAGCATATTCGGTTTTAGTGGACAATCCGTGCGCATACTCTTGTTGGCGGGTGCAGTTTCTGTGGTTATCGGAGCAATTGCCGCTATCGGGCAAAAAGATTTTAAGAGGATGTTGGCATATTCCAGCATTAGTCAGGTGGGTTACATTATCTTAGGCCTTGGCTGCGGCAGTGCTTTAGGCCTAGCCGGAGCAGTCCTGCATATTTTTAACCACGCAATTTTTAAATCGCTCTTGTTCGTAAATTCCGCGGCAGTGGAAGCACAAACCGGAAAAACCAATATGGAAGAGGTCTCTGGTTTAGGAGAAAAAATGCCGGTTACCTGTGTTACTTCTGTATTGGGAAGTTTATCCTGTGCCGGTATTCCGCCTCTGGCAGGATTCTGGAGCAAGCTCTTGATTATCCTGGCACTTTGGATAAGCGGTAATTATATCTTCGCAGGAATAGCAATTTTAACCAGTGTATTGACCCTGGCTTATTTATTATCCATACAAAGAAGGCTGTTTTTTATTAAAGGCAATGCGCAAGATAATTCTCAAATTAAAGAAGCCGGATTTGGTATTAGCTTGGCTTCTTTATTGTTGGCTTTTATTTCTGTAGCAACTGGGATATTTTTCCCGTTTATAATTAATACTTTTATTTTCCCGTTCGGAAAAATTGTTGGGAGGTTTTAGTTTGAGTTTAATTTTAATTATCCTGATTACCTTGATTTTTGCGGCTTTGTGGACGGTAATGACACGCAGTTTAATCCGCTCTGCTATCGGCTTGGCTTTAACCAGTGCGATACTGACGATTGTGATGTTTGCTTTAGATGCTCCACTGGCTGCGGTTTTTGAGCTTTCGGTCTGCGCGGGGTTGATTTCAGTATTATTTGTCAGCACGATTAGCCTGACACATCCTTTGACCCGCCTGGAAACCTTACAGCATATGAAGGATAGGCTGCTGCGGTTTTGGTATTTGCCGATTATCGTGGCTGTCTGTGCGGTTATACTAAGTATGTTGGATATTAAGTTTTCCTTAAAGCTTCCGGCTCCGGAGACCGAGAAAGACGTGCGCGTAGTTTTATGGAATTTAAGGCAGTTTGATCTCTTAGGGCAGATCATTATCCTGCTTAGCGGTGTGTTTGGTGTCGTGATCTTATTCAAGGAGAAAAATAAAAAATGAACTACGAGGCATTGGCAAATCTTTGGCCTTTTATCGTATGTGTAGTTACCCTTTTTGTGATCGGTTTTTACTGCCTGATTGTTACTTTAAATTTAATCCGGGCCTTGATCGGCATAGAGATTTTAATTAAGGCTATTACCCTTTTAATCATTGTTGTGGGGTTTGTTTCCGGGCACAGCGCGTTAACCCAGAGCCTGGTAATTACGATGATTGTTATTGAAGCAGTAATTATTACTATTGCCGTAGGCCTGGTAGTGGGGATTTACCGCAAGACTGGTTCTTTGGATTCCAGGAATATCAGGAACTTGAAAGGATAATTTGATGGGCAAATGGTTGATTCAACCGCCGGTAGTTTTTTTATTAATTCTTGCTGTGGCGTGGGGTTTTTCTGCGTTTTTTTCGCGTTTGGCTTTTCGGGTGAAGAAAAAAGGAGAAGGTTCAGAACAGCCTTATGCCTGCGGCGAGGGTAATTATGATAATTTAGCGCAGCCGGATTATAGTAATTTTTTTCCTTATGCCTTTTTCTTTACTTTGGCGCATGTAGCCACATTAATTATTACTACTGTACCTCCGGTAACCATGAAAACATTTGTCATGGCAGCGCTTTATCTGTCCGGAGTTGTGATTGGTTTAATGGTTTTATTCAGGAGATAATTTTATGGGAGTAATTACGAAAGCGGTAAATTGGGCAAGGATTAAATCGCCGTGGATATTGCATTTTAATACCGGGGCTTGCAATGCCTGCGATATTGAAATTATCGCTACCCTTACCCCGCGCTATGACCTGGAGCGCTTTGGCGTGCAGTTAAAGGGTACGCCGCGCCATGCAGATGTTCTGGTTTGTTCTGGCCCGGTCACTAGGCAAGTCAAAGACAGGCTGGTACGTATCTATGAACAGATGCCAGAGCCAAAATTCGTGGTAGCAGTAGGTACTTGTGCCTGTAGTGGCGGAGTTTTTCAGGATTGTTACAATGTGATGAGCGGGATTAACGCGGTAATTCCTGTTTCCTTGTTTATTCCCGGCTGTCCTGCCAGCCCTAAGGCAATTATTGACGGAGTGGTAAAATTATTGCAAAGCCTGGAAGAGAGTGAGGCGAAAAAATGAGCTTTGAAGAAGATATCAAGCATTCATTGGTTAAAAAATTTAATTACCTGGAACCGGTAATCCGTATTCAGCGTGCGAGGCGGATTTTTTTAGAAGTCAGCCTGGAAAATTTTCCCCAAGTTTTTGAATATATTGCCCATGATTTAAAATTTTCTCATCTTTGTACGATTACCGGGCTGGATGAAAATGAAAAATTAAGTTTTATTTATCATTTGGTTCAGGACCCGGGAATTATGATCAACCTTAAGGTAAGCGTCCCGAAGGAAAATCCGGTAATTAAGAGTATTATCGGGATTTTTCCCGGCGCGGAAATCTATGAAAGGGAATTAATAGACCTCTTTGGTGCCAAGGTTGAAGGCTTGCCAG
>JAQUNE010000161.1 GCA_028717765.1 Candidatus Omnitrophota bacterium
GCTGCCGACGATACACTCTCCGCACATAAGGCATTTTTTCTCAAAGCGGTCTTCTTTTAGAGAAAGCTGAAGTATTTCTCCCTGAAACAATGTATTATTAACAGGATACACGGGTTTTCCTAAAACCTCCGCTATTACCTGCGTGCCACCTCCACAAGCAAGGCTGATAATTGCATCTGCTGAGGCTATTTCTTTTTCCTTACGCCTGAGAAGTTTTTTTGATTCTAGAAGGTAACAAGCCGGATTAAGAATATCCCAACCGGTTACTTGCTTGCCTTTAACGCCCAGTAATCCGGCTAACATTTTAACCTCAACCTCTCCTCCGGTTTTACAGGTAGTTGCACAAAGGGCACAACCAATCAAAAAAACAGCTGAATCATTTTTGATATAATCAAGAATCTCATCAATAGGTTTTTGTTTGGTTATAATCATTTCTTTAGTAAATAATCCGCTATCGCCCGATAAAGAGTGCTTACCGAAAGTATCGAACAATGCAAATGATCCTCCGGCAAACCTCTTAACCTTGCGATCACCTCTCCGGCAGAAATCGAGAGCGCTTTTCTAATAGGCTTACCCTCTGCCAGTTTTGCCGCCATAGCCGCACAAGCCCTCGTAGCATGACAGCCATCGGTATAGTATTTAATTTCGGTAATGATACCCCTCTCAATCACCAGATAGAATTCCATCGCGTCCCCGCAAGGACCTTTTAAATAAGAAGAACTTACAGGATCATTCATCCGGCCATAATATTTCTCGTTTTTAATTAAATTTAAAACCTCTTCGGGATAATTAGAAAAGTTTTCTTGCGCGTTATCTCTCATTGCAGATCCTCCCATACCTTTCGCACCTCATCGCCCGCGGCGCATTCTGCATACTCAACAATAGTTTTTCCGGCAACCAGCGCTTTAACGACCGTTCTATCAAAAGCGATCTTGCCAATAAGCGGTACTCCCTGATTACGGCAGAATTCTTCTATGCTTTGCGTCATCAGCAGATTTAAATCATACTTATTCACTACCAGTTTAACTGGAATATTGAAATGCTTAGCTACCTCCATGACCCTCTTGGCGTCATGCAAACCTGATAATGTTGGCTCTGTCACAATTAAAGCACAATCAACTCCGGATAATGACGCAATTACCGGACATCCTATTCCCGGCGGCCCATCGATAATTACATAATCCATAGATTGTTCCTCTGCCAATTCTTTAGCAATCTGCCGGATCTTAGCCACTAACTTTCCGGAATTCTCTTCGGCAATACCAAGCTTGGCATGCACAAAAGGGCCGTATTCTGTATCGGAAACAAACCACTCTCCGGCTACATTTTCTACCATGCGGATAGCTCCATAAGGGCATACCCGGCTGCAAAGAGCGCATCCTTCACAGGAAAAAGGCTCAATCGTATAATCGGTCTTTACCGCTCCAAACCTGCAAGCCACAACACATTTACCGCATTTTTTACAAAGGGATTGATCAATAACCGCGGTCTGTCCGCTTCTAAATTCATGGCGCTCTTTAACTACAGGATGCAGCAAAAGGTGTAGATCTGCGGCGTCCACATCACAATCAACCATCACTTTATTCCTGGCCAAAGCAGCAAACGATCCAGTAACAACCGTCTTGCCTGTACCGCCTTTCCCGCTAATAACGACTATTTGCTTCATTTTTTTATTTTACAAATATCCAAATATAAATTAATAAATTTATCTTTATAAGAAACATCGCTTTCAACAACAGGTATACCCTTAGAATAGCTAACCGCTATTTCCCGGCTAAAAGGAATCTTCATCAAGACAGGAATGTTCTCATTTCTACAATAATCCTCTACCTTACCATCACCTATATCCGAGCGATTAATAACTACACCAAACGGTATCTGTAATTTTCTCAATACCTCAACCGCTAAAATAAGATCGTTAAGGCCAAAAGGCGTCGGCTCAGTTACCAGCACACAAAAATCGCTCCCTTTAACTGCCGTAATGACCGGGCATGATGTCCCGGGCGGCGCATCAATAATCACCGTCCTTGTGGAATTTATATATTCTTTAACCTGACGGATTAAAGGCGGCGACATCGCCTCACCAATATTGAGGCGGCCATGGATAAACTGCATATCGCCTTTGGCGCCAATTTCAATTACTCCGATCTCTTTATCAACTTCTTTTATCGCCCCTTGAGGACAAAGCAATCTACAAGCGCCGCAACCATGGCAAAGATGCGGAAAAACTAAAACATTACCTTTTTTACCGTCAATTTCCGGCAATACCGCGATAGCGTGATAAGCACAAACCTGGCGGCACTTACCGCAATAAGTGCATTTTGCTTCATCAACTTCAGGCACAGAGATAGCTGCCTTTTTTTCACCGTCAATATGCGGTTTTAAAAATATATGCGCGTTAGGCTCTTCCACATCGCAGTCAAGGAGCTGAATATTCTTAAGCGACAGCGCCAAATTAACCGCGACAGTAGTTTTACCCGTTCCGCCTTTACCGCTAGCAATTGAAATGACCATTGATTTTGTTTTTAGTCTTTACTCGCAATTAATACCTGCTGAAATATACCCTGAATATTTCTTACTGAAAAACATTTTCCCCTTAAATAGGCCTCGACATCTGCTAATTTAGTTTCACCTACTTCATGCGCGTTGCCCTCAAGGCCATGGATTTTATCCATAATTTTAAAACCTTCTTCGGTAAAATCAGCAAATATAATTTTGCCTTTCGCAGAAAGCAAGCGGATAAACTCATCGGTTACCTGATAGGGATTACGTAAATGATGTAAGACATTCACGGAAAAAAGCGTATCAAAGCTGCCATCAGCGAAGCTGGTGCGTTCTCCGTTTTCGATCCTAAAATCCACCTGCTTTTGGAAACCAAAATGCGCAATATTCAGCTTGGCAAAACGCTGCTCATCTGCGGATATATCAAAGGTAACAAACGAATACCCGGCTTTAGCTAAAGCGAGTGCAAAATACCCTTTACCAGTCCCGGCTTCAAGGATTTTTCCATAAACAGGTTTGGCCTGCTGGAGAATAAAATCTCTTTCTTTATCTACGTCGTAGCCTAGACTTTTATATAACGCTTTACGCTCTAAATATTTTTTGTGGTTCTCTATAACTTCATTATCCAATTCTACTATCCCTAATCATGTTCATCGAACATCTTGTCTTGCACAGAATCATTCTTTCTAATCCATTCTATAAGCATTGCCGCATGCTCTTTTTCTTCATTCATATTATGCGCCAGGAGCTTTTTCAATGATTCATCATCAGTTGCATCAATTCTCTCCTGATAAAAATCAACCGCCTCAAGCTCTTCCCGCAAAGATTTCCTGGCTCTTTCTAAATCAACATGCTTAGGATCCATCTTTTCTAATGATTCAAAAAATGGCATTTTTCTCCCTCCTTTTCTTAGCTACTTTTCCCCGGCATACCAAACTTTGAACCTACGCTCGGAACATCGGCGAGTTTGTATTTGCCATTCTTGTAACCTTCGAGCGCCTCTTTTACTGTCCCGGAAACTCCGGTAAATACGTTAATCCCA
>JAQUNE010000162.1 GCA_028717765.1 Candidatus Omnitrophota bacterium
AGTATGGTTGGTAGTAGCACTGATCGAAAGGGCAATCAAGGTTTCTTCCAAATCCAGGCTCTCTGAATCAGCATTCAAAACCCCTTCTTTTAATTTGGCAATCTGATTTATGATATGCGGAGAAAGCAATAGAATTTCATCTGGAATATTGGCTAGGGCCTTAACTGCGTTTAGAATTAGGCTTGATGCCGCGTGCATGAGCGTTGAATTTTTTCCGGTAATGATCCTGCCGTCCTGTAATTCAATAGCGGCGCCACAATAAATACCCTCGTTACCTTTACCCTCTGCTTCCGCCTCTTCTGCGGTTTTCCTAGCCTTTGCAACTACTATACGATCCTGTGTTTTGATCCCAAGTTCCTCCATCAATAGTTCAACCCTATCAACGGTCTCTTTCCTCTCGATTCCCAAAACATACTCAGTATGATACCTAAAATACCTTCTGATCAATTCCTGCCTAGCTGCATCCTGAACAATTTTATCATCCACTATTCCGAACCCAGCGCGGTTAACCCCCATATCCGTAGGAGAATTATAAACCGGCAGGTTCACATCCTTATCAATGATCCTGCCTAAAATTAATTTTAAGATCGGGAAGCTTTCGACGTCACGATTATAGTTGATGGCGGTCTTATTATATTTATTTAAATGAAAAGGGTCCACCAGGTTAAAATCAAGGATATCTGCGGTGGCAGCTTCATAAGCGACATTTACCGGATGCTTCAACGCTAGGTTCCAGATGGGAAAAGTCTCAAATTTGGCATATCCGGCATTAATATGGCGTTTATGTTCATGATATAGTTGTGATAAACAAATGGAAAGTTTGCCACTATTTGGCCCTGGCGCAGTAACCACCACAATCGGGCTTTTAGTTTCGATATAATCATTCTTCCCAAAACCTTTTTCACTGGCAATTGTATCCACATCAACCGGATAGCCTTCTATAGGATAGTGTAGATATACTTTAACTCCCCGGTGTTCCAGTTTATTTTTAAAAATTACCGCTGCATGCTGATTGGCAAACCTAGTAATTACCACGGAAAGAATATCCAGCCCCCATTTTCTTAAATCGTCGATCAGTTTAAAGGTAGCAGCGTCATAGGTAATGCCAAAATCCCCTCTTACCCTGCCCTTTTCTATATCGCCGGCATAAATACAGAGTACGATATCAATTTTATCCTTAAGTTGCTGTAAAAGCCTGATTTTGACGTTATGATCATAACCCGGTAAAACGCGCGCAGCATGATAATCAAAACAGAGCTTTCCGCCAAACTCCAGATAGAGTTTATTGCCGAATTTCTTCACCCTGTCTAAAATTGCCGCTGTTTGTTCTTTGAGGTATTTTTCGTTATCAAAACCGGTTTTTTTAATAGTCATTTTGCTTAATTATTAGGCACAGTATATTACAAAGAGAAATTTCTGTAAAGTTTTATGTTTTTATGGGGTTTTCTCTCCCTGAATTAAGGCCAAATACGCCTGCCCCTCTTTCCAGGGATTAAGGTACTGTTCAATTTTAAGATCCGGCTTAGCCTCTCTTAAATTAATTAACTCTTTTTTATCTAAAGGATAAATTACTTCCACGCGGGGAGCGAAGATATCTTCAGCATCCTCCTGCCTGACTACGGCAACCCTGCTGTCACTTAAAGAAACTATGGAGCCGACTGGCCAGACGCCCATGATCTTGAAATATCTATCGAGAAGTTCAGGGTCAAAACTTGTACCCTTACCTTTCATCATGATTTCATAGATCACCATCGGTGGATAATCATTTTTATAATTCCTCCTCTGGCTCAAAGCATCATAGACATCGCAGATACTGACAATTAAAGAAGCTTTGTGCGCTTTTTTTATAAAGGGAAGCTTCGGATAGCCGCTTGAATCATAGCCTAAATGGTGTTCGAGACAGACAACTACCGGTAAAATTCCCATATTGCCTACATGTTCCAGGAGGATTTCTGCCCCTAAAATAACGTGGCTGCGGATTTTAGAAAATTCTTCATCGGTTAATCTTGCCGGTTTTTTAATGATCTTACGGGAAATATAGAGTTTACCTACATCATGGAATATTGCCGCCATGCCGATATCCATACTTTCTTCTTTTGAGAATCCTAACCTTGCGGAAAAATGCATCGCTAAAATCGCCACGTTCAAAGAATGAATAAAAGTACTGATATCATAACGCTTAATTGTAACCAGTGTTAACATCTCCTGATGCTGGCTGATCAATTTTTCTGTGACATTCTTTAAGGAGGAGCGTAAGTTTAAATAGTTTACCGATTCCCGGGCAAGCAGGTTTTCCAACGATTGATTGATATTAAGTGTCGAATCCGTGTAGACCTGCTGGTAATCCAGGGACCTAGTAAATGTGGGCTTGGCACTTTTTAAGGCTTCGATCTTTCCCACGCTAATATTCTTTACGCCCCGAGAAGCAAAATATTCCTGGCTATCCTTTTTTACTTCATCCTTCGGTAAAGCTAAAAACTCGATAAAATTTGTCAGTTCGTTTTTTTCTATCCCCCGATAAAAGGCTATTTTTTCAATTCCTCTGTCCTTTAGATAGGCTATTACCGGTTTCATCATTTTACTTAAATCAAAAAGGATCTCCTTCTCAAAGGCCAGCTCCTCTCCAATTATACCTATAACCAATTCATCTTTCTCTTTTAAGATCGCTAACAAGTCCTCATAGGCCTTCTCAATAGATTTCTCAAACTGCACGTGCTTAGTTGTATAAAGCCTGGCTATTTGTAGGGCAGAAAATAACCCTCTAAATAATTCTTCAATTTTATCTATCATGCCATTTCTCCAGCAACATTGCTGCCCTGATCCTTACCTTGCTATTCCAAAAAAATCTTTTTTTTGAAAGAACGACTATGAAGTCTTGCGCTTCTTTTATATCTAGCTCATCAATTAATTCCACATTGCCAAGAAGAATATTATTTTTTGTGCCCCAGGGATTTTTTATGGAAAATAATAGCTCCAAAGCCCTTCTTAAAGATACTTGGTCTTTTTTTAAAATAGGCAATGCCTCTTTTTTTAGAAACATGTCGTCGCCGCTAATTACGGGCAATAAAAAGGCCGCGTCGAAACTAGGCAAGGCGCGCATTGCCTTTAAAACCTCAATCTTCATCAACTTGCTAGAGGTATTATAAATGTATTTCAGTACTTCTGCTGCAACCAATCCCTGGATTGATTTTACTGCTTCGATTATTGAGGAAATCAATTTTAAATTCCCGCTTTCGCGTTCCAGGTTCTCATAAAAAATCCCCATCTTCTGGGGGTAAAATTTAAAAAACAGTTTTAAACCATAGACGGTGACTTTATTCTCATGAAAAATTTTATTTAAGTAGAATTCGGCATCCTTAGATGCTACTTGAAGATTATCAATAAAATAACCCAATTCCTCAACAGGGGCATCATCTCCCCAGATCAGCCCTTCAAAGAATTCTGACAGCTTAAGGTTTATTTCCCGAATCGGATTAGCAAGTGCGGCTTTTTCTTTCGACCTCGTATTTAATGTAAGAGAAAGCTCTTTTAAG
>JAQUNE010000163.1 GCA_028717765.1 Candidatus Omnitrophota bacterium
TATCTCCCAAAGGTTATATTGCAGGCGGAATAAACCGCTAAAACCAATATCTTTTTGCCAAGTATCCAGAACTTCGGGGGCTGCCAATTCTTGCGGCCAGATACTCTGGCGGGAAAAACCTCTCCCACTTAAGTCAATATTAGGATGAAAAATTTTCGGTAAGGCAACTGTTTCGGAATTAACATCGAGGTTATATTCCAGGTCGTTTTCTTGGGCAGATGCGTAATCACAAATACCAAAGCATAATTGGCCTAATAATGTCCAGGCGCAAATGGCAAATAAAAAAATTTTTATTTTAAGTTTATCTTGAGATGTGGATTTTGTCATTTGTCATTAACTTAAAGTTTCTTCTGAATCCTGACAATTGACTTAGCCTTGCCCGTAGATTCATCTATATCTAAAACTACACCGTGCAGCTGGATATCTCCTTCGGCTACTTCAAACCTGATCGGTATTGCGGTAATAAACCTCTCTAGAACATCTTCTTTTCTGCGGCCGATTACCGAGTCATACGGCCCGGTCATGCCCACATCTGTGATATAGGCGCACCCTTGCGGAAGGATTTTTTCGTCGGCAGTTTGGATATGCGTATGCGTGCCTAAGACTGCCGATGCTAATCCGTCCACATACCAACCTAAAGCTATCTTTTCCGAGGTTGCTTCTGCGTGCATATCAATAATAATAATTTTGCTTTCTTTGGAGAGGATTTCTATTGCTTTACGTACCGCGCGAAAAGGGCACTCCAGGGCTTCCATAAACACCCGGCCCTGAACATTGATTACCCCGATCTTTACGCCCTTCTCGGTTTTAAAGATATTCTCTCCCCGGCCAGGGGCACCAGCAGGGAAATTTATCGGCCTTAAGATCCTCTCGTCTTGATTAATGATCTCAAAAATTTCTCTCTTTTTCCAGATATGGTCTCCGGAGGTCAACACAGAAACTCCGCTGGCAAATAATTCTTCGGATACTTTTAAAGTAATCCCTGAGCCGCCGGAAGCATTTTCTGCATTGGCAACCACAAAATCAAGATGGTGCTCTTTTTTTAATCCGGGCAGCAGTTCTTTAATCGCATTCCTGCCCGGGCTACCGACTATATCTCCGATAAATAATATTTTCATTTTTATTTGGCGTACTCAATCGCCCTGGTTTCGCGAATTACCGTCACCTTGATCTGGCCGGGATACTCCATCCCTTCTTCAATTTTTTTACGGATATCGCGCGCTAAATTCACCGCGTCGTTATCAGAAATTTTCTCCGGCTGCACAATGATGCGGATCTCGCGTCCAGCCTGAATAGCATAAGACTTTTCTACACCTTTAAAAACATTGGCAATAGACTCAAGCTTTTCCAGGCGTTTGACATAAGTTTCCAATGTTTCACGGCGGGCACCCGGACGGGCGGCACTAATGGCGTCAGCTGCCACAGCCAGGACCGCATAGAGGGTTTTTGGCTCGCTCTCCTCATGATGCGCCTCAATCGCTTCAACCACCATCGCGGTTTCATTATATTTCTTTGCTAATTCTGCACCGAGTTTTGCATGGGTACCCTCAACCTGATGATCAACTGCCTTACCAATATCATGCAATAAACCAATTCTCCGGGCAAGCTTAGTATCCAGCCCCATCTCTGAAGCCATGGCGCCAAAAAGAAAAGAAACTTCTTTGGAATGCTGCAGCGCGTTCTGGCCGAAACTGGTGCGGTATTTTAAGCGGCCCAAAAGCTTGATGATTTCCGGATGTAAACCGTTTACCCCGGACTCAAATGCCGCACGCTCTCCTTCTTCACGGATCTTTTCATCAACTTCCTTCTTGGCTTTTTCTACTACTTCTTCGATCCTACCCGGATGAATCCTGCCGTCGGTAATTAATTTCTCGAGGGCCACACGGGCAACTTCTCTACGCACGGTATCAAAACAAGACAAGGTCACTGCTTCAGGCGTATCATCAATAATTACATCTAC
The DNA here is from genome assembly GCA_028717765.1 of Candidatus Omnitrophota bacterium. The sequence continues at coordinate 1,961 of JAQUNE010000163.1, forward strand.
GCCCGTAGCCATTTCAAAAGCGCGGATATTTCTTCCTTCGCGGCCGATTACCCTACCTTTCATTTCATCATTAGGCAAAGTAACTACACTTACCGTTGATTCTACGGCATTTTCCGCAGCACACCTTTGAATCGCCAAGCTAACAATCTCTTTAGCTTTTTTATCAGCAACAGAACGTAATTCCTCTTCCTGCTTTTTAATAAAAATCGCCTTTTCGTTACTTAACTCTTCATTCAGCCGGTTAAGTAATATCTGTTTTGCCTCTTCCGCGGAAAGCGAAGAAATTTTCTGTAGCCTTTCTTTTTCTTCGGCAATCAAAGCATAAAGCTGGCTTTCTTTTGCCTTCGTGGCTTCTTCCTGTTTCCTGACGTTTTCTAACTTTCCTTCAATTTCTTTTTCTTTTGTTTCTAATAACCCCAGCCTTCGGTCAATATTCTCTTCTTTCTGGGATAATCTTCTTTCTAAATTCGCGATCTCCTGGCGCCGGTCCTTGGTTTCGCGTTCAAAATCCTGGCGCATGCGGTACAAAAGATCCTTTGCTTCTAATTCCGCTTCCCTGCGACGGTCCTGTGTTTCTTTTTTCGCCTGTTCTAAAATTTGCTTTGCCTGCGTCTCGGCATCCTGGACTTTCTTCTCTGCAACATATTTCCTGAAAAAATATCCGCAAGCCAAGGCGATTAAGGCAATCACTATAAAAATAATGATATTTAGCATGCTTAATCAACCTCCTCTGTCTCTAACGATTATTGAAAGTGCGTGTTTGTCCTAAAGTAATGAACCTCTAGGCAAAGATTACCCGATTAAGCTTCCAATCGGTTTTTGTGACGGGGATGTTTGGAAAGATCTGGAAGTTATATGCCAGTCCGATAGATTTGATCCTTTTCGGCAGCCGCTGGAGAAAACGGTCATAACAACCCTTACCGCGGCCTAAACGATTATTTTTTCTATCAAACGCAACTCCTGGCACAATTACCAAGTCTAAGTCTTCTAATTTAATCGCTCTTTTAACCGCAGGCTCATGAACCCCATAAGGCCCTCTGACTAGCTTTGCCCTATCTTTTAAAAGGCAGGGGCGGATGTAGATTTTGTTTTCTCGACATACCGGCACTGCGATTACTTTTCCTTGATTTTTAGCTTCCTGGATCATTTCCTTTGTCTTAACCTCTCCGTCAAACGCTATGTAAAACATGACTATCTTTGCCTGCTTAAACAACTGAGTGCGAAAAAGTTTTTTCTTAATAACCTGACTTTTTCTTTCTCGGGTTTCCTCCTTCTGGTTTTTAAGTCTTAAGAGAATTTTACTACGGAATCTTTTCTTTGTCAACTCAACTTCTTGTAGTTTCATTTGTAATTACCAACTTATGCGGTTTTAAGCTCTTCTTAAAATCTTTCGGTGCTTGAATCTTGCGCATCTGCGCGGTTTTTCCTTTTTTCTCCAGGGCCTGATAAATTAAAACCCAGGCGCAATCCTTGTCTTTGTCTACTTCGCATTTGCCTTTGTTCGCGCCGCCGCACGGACCGTTTAATAATCCTTTTGCACAAAGTGTGATCGGGCA
>JAQUNE010000164.1 GCA_028717765.1 Candidatus Omnitrophota bacterium
TTTCAGCAAATACTCGCGTACAGGAATTAATTTCTAAGACAGAAAATCTCTCTCTGGATTTGCAGCAAGAACTTGGTACAGTAAATATCCACGAGGCCTTAGTTTCAAGTAGGGTCATCTGGGTGAACGCGGCCCGCGCACCTCCTTTGGAGGGCCATGCTGATACAATTGATGAAGGGGTTACCCAGCCTACAATTTACCTTATTACTCCTTCCTTAGATGATCTCTCAGATTTCGTTCTTCTTCATACTTTGATCGAAGAAGTAATTGAACTTACCGCAAAACAAAATGCTTTAGCCCAAGGAAAAGACTGGACAGAAAAACTCGCAACTACTATCCATAAATTTGCCCGGTCACAGATTCGTTCGCTCATGGCTGAAGCAAATGTTTTGCCTTCTGAGCATTTTGAGGAAGATCGTAGAAGGGAGAACCCAGAGGTTTTCTTTTTTACTGAAGATCAGAGCAACTCACCATTAGCAGGGCAATTCAGGGCTTGGAATGAGCTCTATACACAACAGGGTGCTACACCTGTCATAAATGAGATACTCGCAAATCCTGAGTTTAGGCATAGAATTTCGGAAATTATCAGGAGCCATGATAGACAAGAGAGTGCAGAAGGCTTTAATGTAGGACAAGGATGGGCAGAGTCCTTTAAGCAAGAAGTTTTAGACCGGGCTACACAAGTGTTAAAAGGCAGGGATATCTTTATCTTCCAGATGGAATATGAATTATCTACAGCTTTCTTGCAGGCGTTTTATGATCATTTGGTTAACCTATTAGGCTGTAAGCCGAGAGATGCACTACATAATACCGGGCAATTTGCGAAACTTTTAATGGCAGGTGGTTTGGGTAGTTTTAAGCCTGACCTGGTGCATGGATTTTATGATGTGCTTTCCAAATATTGGGGTGCACTTGAGGCACGAAACCACTTGCATGTCATGGGGGTACTTTATTCCAGCGCAGTAAAGGGCCAATTAGAAAATCGCGGGTTATTACAGTTAAAAGGAAAGGTGGAAAAGGTTGACCTGATCGAATCGGTGCTGATTAATAGAAAGCATCCGGAACATGCTTTATTGGCACTCGTGGATACCTTTGAAATTAAAATCTATAATTTTGGCATTGAAACAGTGACAGTAGAACTTTACCGCAATCGTTTATCTCCTTTAAATGAATATTGGATGTATTGTCCGCAGATTTTTAATGAGGTGTATCCTGGAGAGACGGTTGATGATCACTGGCGGGGAGTACAGTCATTGGTCTATAGAAGGGTAAGCCTGGAATTTATTAAGCGCGGACAAAAGAGCCGGCTAGACCGCAGTAAAGGTAGAAAAGTCGAGCATACATATTTTATCGGTAATAAGCTGTTGTTTTCAACAAGCGAAGTTAACACTACCCTGGTTATTCCAAGAGTAATCAGAAGAACCGAGAGAGCGGAAGGCGGAAAGGTCGTTGATTTGATTGACGGATACAGGGATGACCCAGCTTTCAAAGATTTGGTCGTGCACCACTATAATCATACAATTGTGCCAGCAGGTATGCCCTATTATAATGATTGGATGTTTGATGCTTTAGGAATTGATGAAGAGTTTCGCTGCGCGATACATGATTCTAAAGAAAACGGAAGGATAGTTGATTTAGTAAAAATTACCGGGATGGTGAGTGATTTTATTACCGGTTGTTCTAGTGAACATACCGCGATATTACGCGAAGAAATTTTTAGGGAATTTCGGGATAAGATAGTTGAAGATGACCTATTTGGTAATAGCGAAGGCTCGTATATCGGGCGCTGGCAGGGAGAAAGATTACAGGCATTGATTAGGCGCTTTATGGAGAGAGTAGGTTTTAGCAGCAGTTATCCTGGATTTTTTGAGGCTTTAGCAGCTGATTCAGTCGCGAAAGCAGATTTTATTAAGGAGCTCCTTGAGATTAAAAAGAAACAAAAAGAGCATTTTGTCTGCGAATTATTTTCTGAAACTTTTGGCAAGATGTGGACAACCTGGGGGGATTTTATTCAACATTATGAAGAAAAAGGAATGGAGATAGATGATCTTCCATTTTTTACTTTTGTAAGAAGAGTGGTAGATTATAAATGTTTAGATTTTGTGATTGATTTACTCTATGATCCGGCATTCAGGGCAATGATAAAAAATAATAACGCCATCTTAGTTTTGGGAGGACGAAGTTTTGGCGGGTACTTTAACGTACAGTATAATAGATTTAAGCATTTGATTGAAAATGTAGATCCGGAAATGAAATTTCACCTGATGTTTGTTACGGACCACAATGTATTTACTTCTTGGATGATTCAGCAGGGAACGGATTTTGGGGGGATGCTCTCTTGGAAAGGCAAAGAAGCTGGCCCAACGAGTTATTGTAATGCCATGCAGAATGGCGCGTCAGTTTTTGCAGTCTTAGACGGGGTGATACCTGAACGGCTGAAGCGTATCCAGCGTAATGCAGAAGGTTTGATTTTGTCCGGCACCGGATATATCGTAGAATATGAAGAGCAGCAGCCCGGGCAAAAAACAATTCGGCCGAAAAAAGAATCATTTATCGAGCAATTTCAGGCGGCTTGCTATGACTACTCACGCCCTGTCAATTATGGACAGCTCGCCTTTAATGCTTTAAAAATGGGTATGGATCAAGGAGATATCCTTACTCAGGCCAAGGGTTTAATTTGCGTCTGGGCAGATCAAATTCAGAAAAAAGAAGCAGATATGCAGCAAGCTGTTGCTTCCCGCCGCGCCTTTGGCTGGCTGCCGTATGCCTTAAGGCTATTGAAGGAATTCGGGTTAGCAGGTATCTGGCATTTACTTAAAGAAGATTTTCATATCATTTTAGCTTTTATCAAAGCATATGGTTTAATTCGCGGTTTGCCTGCGGCTTTACTCAATCCGATCGCTACTAGTAAATTCCGGTATTACGCCTTTCGTTTCTTACCTATATATTACCAACAATCCATTAACCTTCATGAGCAAGCACACCTTCAAGGTATGGATGAATTAGATGCCTATCGCATAGAACTTAAAGTAGTTTCCCTGGATGAAAACTGTTTTATTGAGCAGCTTAGCCGTGTTAATCCTGAATTTACTCCTGCACAAATCTTACATAAGCTGATAGTTGTAGGATTAAATATTATCCAGGTAGAAGGTGGAGCATTGTTTTTTGAAGATGTCTTAGCGGTTGCAGAAAAAGCAGGATTAAGTACAGAGGGAATTGGCTTTACTCGTACTGGCGATAATCTCTGGCATGCAGGAGAAACCGGCGCAAGCCTTGCGCAAATCCGCAGCCAAATTAGCACGGATGATTTCATTGCCGGCGCAGGGGATGATTTGGCAGAAAGAGTAATAAGCAGGATCAAAGCAGAAGTTGTTGATCCTTTGTTGCCAGTCCTGGGCAGAGTTGCTTTTACCAGAGTGTACAACCCTGAGCAAGTCGTAAATGAGGCTTTTGATAAGGCGACAGCAGCTCTTGCTCTTGCCTACGACCAGGAACTTCAAGCTAAGCCGGCAG
>JAQUNE010000165.1 GCA_028717765.1 Candidatus Omnitrophota bacterium
GGGATTTGGAAAACAATCTAGCCCTGGTAAAACTGGGTGAGGGGGGATTGAGTACTACCGGTTTTGCTGATTTAAATAAAACTAAGATGGGGGAAAGAGTTTTACTATTAGAAATGGAGTTCGAGGGGAGCTTAAATGGGGCCAAGGCGCCAAATGCATTGGCGGCGAAATTAAAGTCAAAAGCCTTGACCGGGCCAAGGAATTAAAGAAAAGAGGCTATATAGTTACGCCTGATCCGACTGTAAAGGCGAATCAGGAGGCATTTAAGGCAGGGGCAATTAAGGAGTTTGAAAGGCACTCGCGTTTGGGTTTTGTTTCCGAGGATGGCTTTATGAAAGAAGTAAAGCGCCTTAGGGATCTGGGTTTTAAGAGAATAACTTTAAAAACCGGGGCATATTCTATGGTTGAGCTGGCCCAGGCAATTAAGTTTTCTTCTATGGCCAAGATAGACCTTTTGACTATTGACGGCGCTCCGGGCGGGACAGGAATGAGCCCGTGGAGAATGATGCAGGAATGGGGTATTCCCACATTCTACCTGCAGTCGCTTACCTATGAGTTCTGCGAAAAATTAGCCAAGAAAAAAATGAGAATTCCGGATATCGCGATTGCCGGAGGATTCTCGCTGGAAGACCATATTTTTAAAGTGTTGGCAATGGGCAGCCCCTATGTAAAAGCAGTTTGCATGGGCAGGGCCTTGATGATCCCGGGTTTTGTGGGCAAGAATATCGAAGAGTGGATCAAGACCAACACGCTTCCCCCGACCATCTCCGAATACGGAGTTAAGCCGGAAGAGATATTTGTCTGTTATGAAGAGTTGGCTGAAAAGTACGGCGACGATATGAAAAACATTCCTTTAGGCGCAGTGGGAATTTATACTTTTAGCCAGAGGATAAAAGTCGGTTTGCAGCAGCTGATGGCAGGCTCGAGGAACTTCAGCCTGAAATCCATTTCGCGTAAGGACCTGATGAGCCTTACCGAGGAAGCCGAAAAAGTTTCCGGCATTTCTTATGTAATGGATGCGTATCGCAAAGAAGCTGAAAAGATATTGAGCGGAAAGTAGACAGGTGATAGAGATGCAAGGGGCGGTTTTCACTTAACCCCCGAGGTTTAATGGCGAATAAATTTTTCTTAACCTCGGGGGTTAATATATCTGATCTTAAATTAATTTGACTTCAATCCGATTTATGTTATACTAACTTAAGAATTTTAATGAATTGTTTTCCACTAAACAAAGGCGTTTAGAGCCGAGCTCTCGGCGCTAGGCGCCATTTTTCTATAAAACCAATGACCAAATACATTTTTGTAACCGGCGGAGTAATTTCAAGTTTAGGCAAAGGCATAGCTTCTGCCTCGATCGGCAAGATCCTGGAATCCCGCGGCCTGAAGATTTCCATGATGAAGCTGGATCCTTACATCAATGTCGATCCCGGGACAATGAATCCTTTTCAGCACGGAGAAGTTTACGTAACCGAAGACGGAGCTGAAACCGACCTAGACTTGGGCCATTACGAGCGTTTTACCAATACCAGGGCCACTAAATTCAATAATGCCACTACGGGTCAGATTTACAACTCGGTAATTTCCAGAGAAAGGCGGGGAGATTACCTGGGAAAAACCATTCAGGTCATTCCGCATATCACCAATGAAATAAAAGACAGGATAAAAAAAGTCGCCGAGGTTTCAGGCGCTGATATCGTGATGATTGAGATCGGCGGCACTGTGGGCGACATTGAAAGCCTGCCGTTTTTGGAGGCAGCCCGCCAGTTCAGTTTGGATATGGGCAAAGAAAATGTGCTTTATGTGCATTTGACCCTGATCCCCTACATAAGATGCGCCGATGAAATTAAAACCAAGCCTACGCAGCACAGCGTAGGGACCTTGCGCGAAATAGGAATACAGCCGGATGTCCTGATCTGCCGCACGGAAAAGCCCATATCCGAAGAAATAAAAGAGAAGATATCCCTTTTTTGCAGTATTCAAAAAGAGGCTGTAATCGAAGCGCCTGACGTAGAAACAATTTATCAGCTGCCGCTGGTGTTTAAGAAGCAGATCCTGGATGAAATAATTTTAAGCCATTTTAAGCTGATCTGCAAATTTTCCGACCTCAAAGAATGGGAAAAGAATGTAGTAGAAAAAGCGCTAAATCCTAAAAATAAAGTTACAGTTGCGATAGTGGGAAAATATGTCGCCCTGCATGATGCCTATAAATCTATTTTTGAATGCTTAAGCCATGGCGGGATATTTAATAACGCCAGAGTCGAAATAAAAAAAATTGATTCGGAGGAGTTGGAAAAGGGAAACGCAGGCGAAATATTGTCAGGCGTATCCGGGATCTTGGTTCCCGGAGGGTTTGGTTACCGCGGGATAGAAGGAAAAATCAAAGCTATCCAATATGCCCGGACAAATAAAATTCCGTTTTTGGGATTATGTTTGGGAATGCAATGCGCGGTAATTGAATTTTCCCGGCATGCCTGCGGCCTGAAAGACGCGAATTCTACCGAGTTTAGGCCTAAATGTAAATATCCGGTAATAAGCCTGCTTGCCGAGCAGCGGCACGTTAAAGATATGGGCGGGACGATGCGTTTGGGGGCATATCCTTGTAAAATAAAAAAAGGCACGCTGGCTTTTAAAGCCTATGGCAGTAAATTGATTAGCGAGCGCCACCGCCACAGGTATGAATTTAACAACAAATATAAACATCTGCTTGAGAAAAAGGGGATGATCTTTTCAGGGATATATCCGGGAAAAAATTTGGTTGAGATAGTCGAGATCAAGAATCACCCGTTTTTCATTGCTGTGCAATTTCATCCGGAATTCAAATCAAAACCGGATAAAGCCCACCCGTTATTCAGGGATTTTATTAAAGCCGCTTTAGCAATTAGTTAAATCATGAAAGCAATCCTAGCATTAGAAGACGGAACAACCTTTAAGGGTAATTCCTTCGGTGCGTCCGGAGAATGCTGCGGAGAGGTTGTTTTCAATACCAGTATGAGCGGCTATCAGGAAATTGTTACTGACCCTTCATACAAGGGCCAGATAGTAACTATGACTTATCCTTTGATCGGCAATTACGGCGTAAATAATGATGATGTGGAGGCGTGCAGGCCTTTTGCCGAAGGATTTGTGGTTAGGGAAGTAAGTAAACTGGCCAGTAACTGGCGTAGTCAAGACAGCTTGGATGAATATTTTAAAAAGAATAATGTGGTGGGTATCGAAGGAATAGATACCAGGGCGCTTACTTTGCATATCCGGCAGCAGGGCGCGATGAAGGCAGTGATTACTACGCAGGAAACAGATGAAAGAAAAGCAGTGGAAATTGCTCAAAAATCAGTTGGTTTGGTCGGTAGGGATTTAGTCAAAGAAGTAATCTGTAACAAACCTTATGAATGGAGCAGCCAGGGTAAATATAAAGTGGTTTGTCTTGATTGCGGAATAAAATTAAATATGTTAAGGATACTTGCCGGGCTTGATTGTAAAGTTACGGTTATGCCGGCCAGTGCTTCTGCC
>JAQUNE010000166.1 GCA_028717765.1 Candidatus Omnitrophota bacterium
ACACATCTTTTGCAGGCAGCTCTACGTAAAGTTTTGGGTAAGCATGTACAGCAACAGGGTTCTTTGGTTGCGCCTGAGAGATTACGTTTTGATTTTACGCATTTTAAAGATTTAAATAAAGAGGAATTAGCAAGAATAGAAGAGGAAGTTTACAGCGCAGTAATTGAAAACCATAATTTAGCTACAAAAACTTTAACTCTTGCTCAGGCGAAAAAAACCGGTGCTTTGGCTTTTTTCGCGGAGAAATACGAAGGTAAAGTACGCGTGGTGTCTGTTTCTAATATATCCAGCGAACTTTGCGGCGGCACACATCTAGATTCTACGGGTTCAATCGGCTTATTTAAGATTGTCCACGAGGGGTCAGTTGCCAGTGGTGTGCGCAGGATCGAAGCAGTGACCGGTAATTATGCTTATCAGTTAGTTAGAGAAGAGCAGGAAAAATTTAGCGAGGAGTTAGAAAAGAGGAATTCGCGGGTAAAAGAATTAGAAAAACAACTTAATCTGCAAAAATCTGATATAATAGAAGAATCTATCCCTAAAATTCTAGAGCAAACAGAAGTCATAAACAATATTAATCTGATTATTGCGCTTGAGAAGAATAGAGACATGGCTTTGCTGCGTAAGGCCATGGACCTGGTTAAGCAAAAAACGAATAATGCTGTGATCGCCTTAGGCTCAGAAAATAATGGCAGGGCGTTGTTAGTGATGGGAATTACTGCTGATCTGGCTGCTAAAGGTTTTGATGCCGCGAAATTAATCGTGGAAGTTGCAAAAGCCATTGGCGGCAGTGGCGGCGGAAGAAAAGATTTTGCCCAGGCAGGTGGAACCCAGCCGGAGAATTTTGATAAAGCCTTTGAAGAATTAAAAAAAATAATTTCTGAAATAAAATGAAAATCGTGCGTATCTCCAACAAATCACTGGAAAAAATTTATCAGCGCCAATTTATCCGTTCCCGCAGGATCGAGGATAAAGTAAGGAAGATCATCGAGGATGTGCGTACCTTTGGCGATGAGGCGTTACTTAAATATACTAGGAAATTTGACGGGGTAAAATTAGCACCTAAACAATTAAAAGTTTCCCAAATCGACATTAGCGGCGCCTATCAGAATATTACGCCGAATTTTGTCTCCAGTTTAAAAGTAGTGATCGAAAATGTAAATAGATTCTACCGTAAAAGCCTTAAAAAATCCTGGAGAATGAAAGCTGGAGATGGCCTGGTCCTGGGTGAAAATTATCAACCGATGGAAAAAGTCGGGATATATATCCCTGCAGGTACAGCGCCCTTAGTTTCTACTGTGTATATGACTGTGCTTCCTGCTAAGATCGCGGGAGTGAAAAAAATAATTTTAACCAGCCCTCCGGATAAAAACGGCATGATTAATCCGCATATTCTGGTAGTAGCTGATCTTTTAAAAGTTGATGAGATCTACCGTGTAGGCGGCGCCCAGGCAATTGCCGCATTGGCATATGGCACGAAAACCATCCCCCGGGTGGACAAAATTGTTGGCCCGGGAAATCTCTATGTCAGCGAGGCAAAGCGGCAGGTTTTTGGAGTGGTAGATATTGATATGATCGCCGGCCCCACTGAATTAGTGATTATTGCCAACCGGCATAGTGACCCAAAATTTATTATCGCGGATCTGCATGCCCAGGCTGAGCATTCACAGGGATTGGCAATCCTGATTACAAATTCACGCAGCCTGGCAAAAGAGGTTAAAGCGCAGACGGAAAATATTAATGGTTTGATTATTCTGGTGAAGAATCTTGAAGAGGCTTGTGAAGTAGCCAATCGGATTGCGCCAGAGCATCTGGAGATCCTGATTAAGAATCCGCAAAGGCTGGTTAAATCGATCAAGAATGCCGGGGCAATATTTTTAGGCAGTTTTAGCCCCGCAGCTGTAGGCGATTATGTTGCCGGGCCAAGCCACGTCTTACCGACCAATGGTACAGCGAGATTCTTTTCCGGGCTTTCAGTTTGTGATTTTGTAAAAAGCAGTCACGTGATCAGTTATTCCAGAAAAGCCCTGGAAAAAGTCCGCGACCCTTTAGAAAAAATCGCCGGCATTGAAGGCTTAAATAAGCATCTTGATTCGGTAAAGATAAGATTTTAATCGGAGGAAAGTAATGCGTAAAGCCGGAGTAGAAAGAAGGACCAAAGAAACTAATATCAAAGTTAAATTGTATATTGACGGTAGCGGAAAGACAAAGATAGATACAGGTATTGGTTTTTTAGATCATATGTTAGAGTTATTTGCTTTTCATGGCCTATTTGATTTAGAGGTAAGCGCAAAAGGCGATTTAAAAGTGGATATTCACCACACTAACGAAGATATCGGAATTGTTTTAGGTGATGCTTTTAAGCAAGCGCTGGGAGATAAAAAAGGGATCATTAGGTCAGGTTCTGCTTCTTGGCCGATGGAGGATGTCATAGCAAACGTAACTGTTGATATTAGCGGTAGGGGATTTTTTGATGGAATTTCCGGAGACCCCAAGCTTACGCAGTATAAGAATGACGAAGGTTATTCTTTTGACTATGCTAATCATTTTTTTGAATCATTTGCCAAAAAATTAGGGATGAATTTAAATATTATGCTTACTACTTCGAATCCGGATTTACACACAAACCTCGAGCCTGTCTTTAAAGCTTTAGGTAAAGCTTTAGATCAGGCTACTCAAATTGATCCTCGTAGGAAAGGTGTGCCCTCCACGAAAGGTATAATTGACTAGATGATTGCGATTATCGACTACGGAATGGGCAATATTCATAGTGTCGAGAAGGCTTTGCAATCTTTCGGGGAAAAAACTTTAATTGCTAATAGCCCTGAGGCGCTAAAGAATTGCGAGAAGATCGTGCTTCCCGGTGTCGGGGCATTTGATGACGCAATGCTGGAATTAAAGAAACAGGGTTTGATCGCAGGGATAAAAGAGGAGATTAAAAAAAAGAAAGTTTTTTTAGGGATCTGTTTAGGAATGCAGCTGCTTTTTGAGCAGAGCCAGGAAGCTAAGGAAGAGAAAGGGTTAGGCATATTATCCGGAGATGTAAAGAAGTTTAGCGAGAAATCCGGTCAGAAAGTACCGCATATGGGGTGGAATCAGTTAAAAATTAAGAATCAGGCTTGTCCGCTCTTAAAAGGGATTCCCGATAATTCTTCGGTTTATTTTTGTCATTCTTATTATCCGGATCCGCAAGAGGCACAGGCCATTGCCACGACCACGGATTACGGAATTAATTTTGCCTCAATAGTCTGGAAAGATAATATTTATGGGGTACAATTCCATCCGGAGAAAAGCCAGGAAATTGGGTTAAAAATGCTAAAAAATTTTATCGAACTATGTTAATTATACCCGCAATTGATTTACAAGATGGGGCGGTGGTAAGATTTGTCCAGGGTAGACTTGATAAGAAGATTTATTCAAGGGATCCGGTAAAAACTGCTAAGCATTGGGCTAGGCAAGGCGCGCAGCTTATCCATGTTGTGGATTTAGACGGAGCTTTCTCTGGC
>JAQUNE010000167.1 GCA_028717765.1 Candidatus Omnitrophota bacterium
AATAAAGGCAGTAACTCGTGGATCAAGCGCGGGTTTGTGGTAATGAGTTACATAGGATTACTTGGCAGGGTTGTGGAAACTTCACAATACTCCAGTAAAGTAATGCTGCTCAATGACCCTAGCTTAAGCGTTTCTGCGATAGACCAGCGCAGCCGTCAGGAAGGATTAGTTTGTGGAACATTGGAGAGCTCATTAGTGATGCGCTACCTGCCGAAAGATGCGGATATTGCAGTTTCCGATGTAATTATTACTAGCGGGCTGACGAATATTTATCCTAAGGGGCTGATCATTGGTACTGTAGTTGAAATAGGCGAAGAATTTTCTGGTTTAAGCCGCTACGCAAGTATTAAGCCTGCCGTGAATTTATCCAGCATAGAAGAGGTATTAATTATCATTCCATGAAGAAAAGGATTTTTTTCCTGGTAATTATTATATTTGCTTTATTCCAGGCTACGATCTTGGATTTTTTTAAAATTTGGAACGTCAAACCTGATCTGCTTTTGGCCTGTGCGGTATTCTCCGGGCTATTCTTCGAATTAAAATATGCTTTGCTTTTTGGCCTCTGGTCAGGTTTTTTGAAAGATGCCTTAAGTTTAAATACTCTCGCTTTAAATATATTTTACTTTCCGGCTTTGGCTTTTCTTACCAATCGTTTGGCCAAAAAGATCCCCATAGAAACTATACCTATTCGTATGGTGCTGATATTTGTCAGTGTGGTACTGGTGAGCTTGCTGAATAAATTTTTTCAGTCATCTGGAGAAAATTATATTACCTGGGGGATATATTTTCGGGTTACTCTTTTGGAATCGTTATATACGGCTTTAGTTTCTTCTTTAATTTTTAAAATTATGCGATGAGAATTAAAATCACTTCAATTTTTTTACTTTCATTTTTTTCCCTGCTTTTTTTCTGGCTTTTTAACTTACAGGTCCTGCAGGGCAAAAAATACAGGGAATTAAGCAGGAAAAACCATATCCGCTTATTAGCACAACCGGGTGCCAGGGGAAGGATCCTCGACCGCAATAACCAGGTGGTGATCGATAATTACCTTACCTATGATTTAATGGTCTTGCCACAGGAGAAGGGCGAGCTAGAGAAAATTATTTTTGTTGCCGCGCGGGTGTTAAACATTAACCCCGCGGAATTAAAAAATATTTACCGGAAAAATTATCTCGCTCCATTTATACCTGTTACTGTGGCAAGAAATATCGATATCAAAAAAGCTGTTGCCCTGGAAGAGTTGAAAATGGATTATCCGGGTATTGTGATCCAGGCGCGCCCGGTGAGATTCTATCCTTACGGAAAACTTGCCTGCCACTTGATCGGTTATTTAAACGAAATTGATCAATGGCGTTTGAGTAAATTGGAGGATTATGGTTATAACCCTAAAGATATAGTCGGCTATGCGGGAGTTGAAGAAAAATATGATTATTACCTGCGTGAGGAAGAGGGCGCTCTTTCTATAGAGGTCGATCATCGGGGCAAGTTCGTGCGCGTCCTGGGATTTAAGCCGCCAAAAAACGGCAAAGATATCCAGTTGACACTGGACTTAAGGATCCAAAAAATTGCTGAAGCCAGTTTAGGAGAGAAAAAAGGCTCTGTAGTGATCATCGACCCTAACAATGGAGAAATTATTTCTTTGGTCAGTTCTCCGGGGTATAATCCGGAAGTATTTGTTAAGAAAATAAATTCTTCTTTAGCCAATCTTTTTACTAATCCCGATTCTGTATTAATGAACCGTGCTATCAGTGGTGCTTATGCCCCTGGTTCAATATTTAAATTGGTGGTGGCAAGCGGGGCAATAGAAGCGAATAAAATTAATCTAGGTACCACTTTTTTCTGCCCGGGAGGCCTGCTGGTGGGCAACCGTAAGTTTAACTGCTGGAATACGCATAATCAGCAGGATCTGATCCAGGCGATCGCGCATTCTTGCGATGTCTTTTTCTATAAGACAGGCCTACTTTTGGGCGCTCCGGCAATTCATGATTATGCATTAAAGTTTGGTTTTTCGAAAAATACTTCTATTGACCTACCTTATGAAATTGGAGGTTTTATCCCGGATCCGCTCTGGAAAAAAATCTACCGTTTTGCGAGTTGGTATGATGGGGATACGGCAAATTTTGCTATCGGACAAGGAGACGTATTAATTACGCCTTTACAGGCTGTACGCATGGTGGCTGTATTTGCCAATAAGGGGTTTTTAGTCAATCCTTATGTTGTTAAGGCGATCGGCCAGCAAGATATCACTGCTTATCAAAAAAGCGTAAAACCGATAGGGATCAAAGAAAAAGCCATTAATGCGGTCCGTCAGGGCACAAGAAAAGTGGTGAGTGACCCGGATGGCACGGCAAATGTTTTATCGACTTTAGCAGTTCCGGTTGCAGGCAAGACTGGAACTGCCCAAGTAGCCCACGGCCAGCCGCACGGATGGTTTACGGGTTTCTTCCCGTTTGAACAACCTAAATATGCCATCTGTGTATTTTTAGAGAACGGCGGTTCAGGATACGGAGCTTGTATGGTGGCAAAGCAGATTATTGAGCAGATGCTTCAGGAAGGATTGGTTTAACTTGCGAGAAGGCGCATAAAATGAAAACCTCAGCTTTTTTAATACTAATTATTGCTATATTAATTTCTTTAGTTGGCATTCTTTCTATCTATAGTAGCACTTATCAGAAAGAAGCAGCAGGCTGGCAGCTGGTATACCGGCGTCAAATCTTGTGGGTGATCTTAGGGTTGGTTTTGTTTTTCTTGATGGCTAATTTTAATTATCGCCGGCTTTGGGATGTTTCATACCTGCTTTATGCAGTAGCGGTTTTTTTATTGTTGTTGGTATTTTTACTGGGGGTGGTGCGGTTGGGCGCACAACGTTGGTTACGCTTTGGCTGGTTTAATTTTCAACCTTCTGAAATCGCAAAAATTGTCATGGTAATCTTTTTGGCCAAATACTTCAGTAAAAAATCATCCAGCGACGTTTCTTTATTAATGACTCAATTTGGCCTCCTGCGTGCGTTTTTCCTGCCTTTTATTTTTGTCGCCATTCCTATAGGGTTGATTATTGAGCAGCCGGATTTAGGGAGCGCAATTGTGGTTTTAGTGATCTTTGTTTCCATGCTTTATCTGGCGGGTATAAAATTGAGGTATATATTACTGCTTTCATTTTTAGCATTGGTTTCTTTACCGGTATTCTGGCATTTTTTACGCGACTATCAAAAAGATAGGCTGATGGTATTTTTAAATCCCAATATCGATCCCCTAGGTGCCGGATACACGGTGATCCAGTCTAAAATCGCTATCGGTTCAGGCGGCCTCTGGGGAAAGGGGTGGCTTGCTGGTACACAGAGCCAGCTACATTTTTTACCAGAATCGCACACGGATTTTATCTTTGCTACTTTTGCCGAACAATGGGGTTTATTTGGCAGTACCATTTTATTGCTATTATATTTTCTAGTGATCAAGGAAGGCATCCAAATCGGCCTCAGGACACAGGATTATTTTGGCAGGC
>JAQUNE010000168.1 GCA_028717765.1 Candidatus Omnitrophota bacterium
GTGAGGCTGCTTCAACATCCGAAGCGTATCTTTCCAGTGCGCCGATGTTAATCGGGATTTTCTTCTTATTCAACACACAGGCTGCTTCGCACTGATTCTCTTGCGGGCAAACCCTTCCGCAGACCGCGGGCAGGTTATTTCTTTCTTTTATTTTCTCCAGTGCCTCTTTTTGCTTTCCCTCTTTGATTAATTTAATAAATGCCGGGATATCGATTGCCACTGGGCAGCCCTTTACACAGGCAGGCTCCTTGCATTGCAAACAGCGCTGCGCCTCTTTTTGCGCCTGCTCTTTCGAAAAACCTAAAGCAACCTCAAAAAAATTCTTGATCCGCTCTTTCGCCAATTGCTGGGGGGCTTTTGCGCGCATGATCTTATTTAAATAATTTTAATAGAGGCCCAAATATAGCAGGAACTACCAATAACACTGTAAGGATAATCAAAAGAATAGTTGTAATCCAACCGACAATATTTTGGAATTTATTATTTACATAGCGGCCCATAAGCGTTTTATTATTTACCATCAGGATCATGGAAATCAGCACTACAGGCAAAAGCATCGCGTTAAGTACCTGTGACCAGATAGCAATGGCAATCAGCGGCGCATTCGGAAAAAGGATAATCCCCACGGAAATGACAATAATAGAAGTAAACAGAGTATAAAACTGCGGGGCCTCGTTCATTTTTTTATCGATCCCCGCTTCAAAACCAAAAGCTTCGCAAACATAGAAGGCAGTTGCCAAAGGCAAGATCGTAGCTGAAAATACCGAAGCCACGAAAAGCCCAAAAGCGAATAATTCCGAAGCAAATGCGCCTGCAAAAGGCTTAAGCGACATTGCCGCGTCTTTTGCTTCATTAATCACGATACCGTTCTTATGCAGGGTTGCCGCACAGGCAACGATAATAAAAAATGCCACCACTACCGTGGCAATACAGCCGATGATCACGTCCCAAACCGCAAACTTGTAATTTTTAATTTTGAGCCGCTTCTCGATTACCGCTGACTGCATATAAAACTGCATCCAAGGGGCAATAGTAGTACCAACAATACCCAAGACCATGCTCAGGTAATCTTTATTTAGATGCATTGCCGGATTGATAAAAGCTGTGCCGATCTTACCCCAGTCCGGTTTTGCCAGAAGTGCTGAAACAATATAGGATAACAAACAAAAACTAAAAAGTAGAAAGATCCTCTCTGTAGTTTTATAGGTCCCTTTAACTACAAGGATCCAAACTGCGACCGCTGCCAGCGGCACAGAAATATACTTACTTACATTAAAAACCATTAAACTTCCGGCAACACCGGCGAATTCCGTGGCAGTATTTCCGATATCCGCTGCCAATAACCCTAAAAAGATAAAAAAGGTAATCTTTACCCCGAAATTTTCCCTGATCAGGTCTGCCAGGCCTTTACCGGTGACGATACCCATCCGGGCATTCATCTCCTGCACCACAGCCAAAGCAATAAAAGAAGGAATCAGTGTCCAGAGAAGTTTATAGCCGTAGATTGCCCCGGCTACCGAATAAGTGGTAATCCCGCCGGCATCATTATCAACGCTACCGGTAATAATCCCCGGCCCCATCAGGGAAAGAAAAATCAGGATCTCTTTCCAATATTTTCTGCCTTTAAAATTCATGTTGTAGTTGGTTGTTTAGGTTTAATCTTTTTTAACCTACGCCAGGCAATTGAAATCACCTGGCTTAAAATATCATCTACAGTAATGATCCCCTGAAGCACGTTGTTTCCATCAATCACCGGAATAACATAATACTTATACTTATCCATAAGATATGCTACTTCCTTTACGCTGGAATCCAAATGCACAAAATAAGTCTTTGAAAAAGCGGCATTCCCAAGAAGATCAGTTGGTGCGGCGAGCATCAAACGGCGGAAGTTCGTAGTACCAATAAGATGATTATTTTCATCAACAATATAAACAAACTGTGCCGGCTCAACCTTAAACACGCGCTCCTTAATCTGCGTTAATACTGACTCTATTGGTGTTTCCTTAGTAAAGGCCAAATATTCTGTAGTCATCAGGCCTCCCGCGGAATCACTAGAATAACCCAAGAGTTGGGATAATTTTTTGGACTGCTTACTTTCCATAAAATTCAAGAAACGCTCTGAGGCCTCCCGTGGAAGCTTCTCCAGGAAATCCGTGGCTTCATCTGTAGGAATACTGTTTAATACCATCACCGTTTCTTTAGGATCAAGGTCCTCAATCAAATACTTCTGGGCGTTAAAATCGATATTAGTAAAAATTCTTGATTTTGTAGCCAGGTCCAGGGATTTAAAAAGGATCAGCTGCTGCTGCAGATTTAAATCGAGAAAGATCTCTCCTAAGTCGGCAGCCGGGATATTATTAAACTGTTTCTGCGGAAGATCAATTTTAATCGTCATACTTACCGGATTAATCGATAAGGGCTGAATATATTTCCAGGAAACCAATTGTTCGGTCTTTAAATAACTGGCGTTCTTATTCACAATTCGGACAAAAAAATCAACGACCTTTTCCATATCCAAGCGCCTGATCAACCCCCTTAAACTAATATCCACATGCGCGGTCATCAGGCAATGGTCCACTTCCAAAAGATGAATATCGTTCACCCGGATCACTTTATGATTATAAGTATCCACTACCTGCTGGTCAAGAATATCGCGCCGCAAGGTTAATTCTTCCTTATTATTATGTTTTTCCTTAAAGATAACTTTTGTCTTATCAATTTTTAGCCTTACCTCTACATCATCCATCTCCTCGATATCCGACCAATTCACTACGGCATATTTACGCCTTAAGAGGCCTTTACGGATAATTAAATGCGATGACTGCGGATAAACCTGTGTGGGCTTTACAATACAGTCGTAAAATTTACCCAGCCTTTCGCCATTCTTATCTAAAACTGGCTGCTCCATTAACTGCGAAAAATAAACAAACATCCGCTTGGCATTCTCTTGAATAAGGCCGGATTTTATTATATTATTCATTGAGTTTTCCTAATTGGTTTTCCTGTTCTTTAAAAAACTTCAGCCGCTTGGCTAATTCTCCGAAATCGATTTGGTGGCCGTCAAAATCCGGGCCGTCTACACAGCCAAATACCGTTTTTCCCCCGACAGTACATCGGCACGAACCACACATCCCTGTAGCATCGACCATAATCGGATTCAGGCTGACAATAGTTTTTACCTGGTAACTTTTAGTAAAATCTGCCACTGCCTGCATCATTACAACTGGCCCGATAGCATAAACCAATTCAGGATATTTGGTATGCGTGGATTTTTCGATCGTAGAAAATAATTCCTTTAAAATATCAGTCACCAACCCCTTACGGCCAAGGGTTCCATCATCAGTAGTAATAAATAATTCGTCACAAACTTTTTCCAGCTCATCTTTGAGGATCAAAAGATCCTTTGAGCGCGCGCCAATAATTCCGACAACACGATTGCCAGCTTCTTTAAACG
>JAQUNE010000169.1 GCA_028717765.1 Candidatus Omnitrophota bacterium
TCTGACTCGTGTAGCTCTGGCGTATCAATACCAATCAGCCGTACACGCTCGCCGTTTTCTAGAACCAAGGTATCTCCGTCAACCGCGCGCTTGACAATAATATTTGAATAATCGTAAGCTCGGCCAAAAGGCATGGTAAATATGCCTTTGTCAGAATTATACTTAATATCAACGTCCTGCGTATACGCGCAAAAGGTAAATAAAAAAAATATTCCTAAGATCAAAAAAACAACCCTGTTTATTTTATTCATATCATCTCCCGAAGTTTATATCAGGCTGGCAATTATCCCTGCCAAGACCACAATATCTTCAATACAAAATATCTCGGTAATACTACTGTCAAAAAAAACATTAGCATCCGGGCCAAATTCTTCATCACTGCCCCAAAGCGCAATCAATACCGGCACAGCGATAAAGGCAAAAATGACTATACTCGTATCACCACGCTGTGCCTTTTTTCCGGGAAAATTGTCTAAAACCGAAAAAATCCCTTGCGGATTGCTCCCGTATTTTCTCACTATCGGCTCAACTGCCCGTTGCCGAAAAGCCGGATAATAACCCTCAATACCTGATAATTCCCGA
This sequence comes from Candidatus Omnitrophota bacterium, assembly GCA_028717765.1. The sequence goes on from JAQUNE010000169.1 coordinate 583, forward strand.
AAAGTCAGCCATTTACCAGTGGTTGCCGGAAGGCCTTTGATCGACTGTTTTAAATAATGCAGGATTAAAATTGCGGTAAAATCTTTTGCCGGAGCATTACAGGCCAAAGATAGTACTTTTTTCTGCTTAAAATCCAAGCTATATTCATCCGCAAGAAATTTTACTGACTTTTCTTTAAGAGGTCCTAATTTAATTAAATCATCCCAAGCTTTATTAACCGCTGCCTCATAACCCATGCTATTATCATACTATTTTTACGGAAGAAATCAATACCAATCCTACCAATAGAAAGGCTGGAAATCCTTTAACTCGGACAACGGGCTTTGCAATCTCAGGACTTTGCAGATATTGGAATATTTATCCGTCCAGGCACGGAATTTTTTATCTTCCCGATTATTTAACCCCACCGGCTTAGAGAGTAAAACTATCTGGCGCAAAATATTCCTATCCCAGGTCATTACCACCCATCTGGTTTCGAGTATACCCAGACCTTCCTGCTTACTGGAGGTATAATTATGGTCTTCGCAGGCATAGGCATTGAGAATACGCGCATTACCGAAAATTATTGGCGCAAGATCAAGATAACGGTTAGAGATGTGGAATAAAATCACCCCCTGGTCGGTAAGGCATTTTTTGTACTGCTCCATCGCCTCTTTTGTCAAAAGATGCATCGGGATAGAATCTCCACTGAAAGCATCAATTACCAAAAGGTCATATCTTTTCTCCGGAATTTTTTCTAAAGAGAGCCTGGCATCTCCTAATATAACCCTAATATGAGCGCCGGAATCTTTCAAAAAACTAAAATAATCAGAAGCGATTTTCAGCACATCCGGGTCAATTTCAAAAAAATCCACTTCCTGCCCTGGGGCAAAATAAGTAGCTAAAGTTCCGGTACCTAAACCAACCAGCCCTACGTGGCGCAAATTGAAAGCATGGCTTTCGATAATCTTGCCCACGATAGTCTGACGATGATAATAGGTAAGCGGCTCTTTCTTCTTTTTCTCATCCAGATACTGCATCCCATGTAAAATTGAGCCATGCACCAGGTATCTTTGCCCTTTTTCATCATAAATTTTATAGATTCCGTAATAATTACGGTGTTTATAAACAAACTTGTGCCTTGTCCAGAGAGGCTCGGCAATATAAGTTAAGATCAAAACCATTAACAAGCTCAGATAAAAAACCCGCGGCATTTTTTTCAATTGCGAAAAGATGAATTGAAAAACAAGGATCATGATGATAATCCCGAAAAAATTATAACGCTGAAAAATCATCGGCCAGACGATAATCGCAAAGGCCAGGTAGAAAATCAGACGCATCCCCAGGGCCCCGACCTTTTCTTTTTTCTCCCCGAAAACCAGGGCCAGAGAGATCACGAAAAGCCCGAATAAATACTCGATCATTACAGTTGAAACCAAGGGTATTACCCAACTAACTAGGATGCCGCCAAAGAATCCCCCAAAGGAGACCAATAAATAAAATCTGGTAAGATTGATATCGTTCTTAGGCTTGGACTGATAAAGTTTGTTCTGACAGAACATACAAATAATAAAAAGGAAAACAAACTGAAATGCCAGCTGTAAAATAATCGGCAAAGTGGTTTTTTGGATTAAGAAAAATAAAAATACGCCAAAACCTACTGCCAAATGGAAATTTCGCTCAATCCAGTCCGGATACCAGGGGTTCTTTTTAAAATTCAGCACAAAAGAAATTAGATATATACACAGAGGAATGATCCAGAGTAAAGGAACCGGGGCAATGTCATAAGTAATAATATTGGTTACCGCTAAAAACATAATTACCGCCGCGGCACCAAATAAAAACCAACGCACCTTATCCTGAAAAGCCACCTTTTGCCTCAAAGCGGAATTTTTCGGAGCAGCCTTCTTCTCTATAACCAGCAGTTTAAAAATAATCAGGTAGAGCCCGAGGAATACTAAGTAACCAAAACGCCAGATACGTAATTGCCCATCAAGATCAAAAAGGCTTTCAAAATAAAAAGGGTACGTTAAGAGCCCGATAAATGACCCTAAGTTGGATGCGGCAAATAAAATATATGGGTTAGCTGCCTGCGGCAGATCTGATGCTGAAAGCCAACTTTGTAAGATGATACTAGTAGTGGAGAGAACAAAGAAAACCATGCCGATGGAACAGGATAGCTGTAAAAAAATATCCAGTGGCATAGGGATATTATAATGCGAAACCATTGTAGGTAAGGCTCTACCAGGAAAGAAAAATAAAGGCAGGATTAAAATAATTAAATGAAAATAACGGTAACGTAAGATGCCAAATTTTGTCACTACGATATGGGAATACCAATATCCTAAAAGAAGGATCGCCTGAAAGAAAACCACACAGGCTCCCCAAACCAGATAACTGCCGCCAAAACTTGGCAAAATGATTTTAGAAACAATTGGCTCGATCTGGAATAGCAGAAAGGCGGAGAGAAAGATAATGAGATTCAATAAAAATATTTTTATTCTCATTTTGTTTCATTATATCTTTTCCTGATATTATTGCAAGTTTATTCTCTTTTTTTAATTAGATAAATTGGGGAATTTAGATTATAATACCTTTATGATTTATGACCGTTTTCAAGAAGAGGCTATTGAGTATATCAACCAGGGGCATTCGGTAATCGTCTCAGCGCCCACAGGGGCGGGAAAAACCGCAATTGCCGAGCATATTATCGACACCTGCATCCAAAATAAAGTCGGTGTGATCTATACCGCGCCGATCAAGGCCATTTCTAACCAGAAATTCCGCGATTTTACGCAACAATACGGTGATCATATCGGTATACTTACGGGGGACGTTTCTTTAAACGCCCAAGCGCCGGTATTGATTATGACCACAGAAATTTTCC
>JAQUNE010000170.1 GCA_028717765.1 Candidatus Omnitrophota bacterium
CTGCAGGATTTTTACGACTCCGCAGCCGATATTGCCGAAACCAATCAGGCCAAGATTAATTTTCTTCATAAATTACCCTTTCTTAAGATAATAGCCGACGGTTTCGGCGATTACTTTACGGTGTTTCTCATCTACCGCCAGGAAAACCAGCCGGGTATCATAGATTATATTCTTGGTTATCTCTTTTGATTCCAGGACATTGGCGATAATCATAATCGGGTCCGGATCAAAAGGCAAGCGGATTTCAAGAGCCAGGTTTGTTCCAACCGGAAACTGGCAATTGGTGGTCAGAAGCATTCCGCCCAGGCTTAAGTTTTTAGTTTGGGTTATATCGGCGTTATCATTAGTCGGGATGATTCTATATGAAACGATGAACCTTCCTTCTACCCGGGGAAATTTTCTCCTTTCCGCGCCTTCATATTTTTTTGTCATTAATCCTCCTTTTAATTATTGCTTAGATACTGCTTTTCTGTTTGCAAGCTCTTTTATGGTGTTATATGTCTGGAATTCAGGAGCTAAAGCATCATAAATTCTGTATTTGCCCCAGGCAAGATTGGTGGAGATTTCTCCTCTGCCCATATAGCCGCCATGAACAGGATAAATAAAGTTTATTCCCATTTTTGCAAAGGACTCATCAAATGTATTTAATACTTCCCTTTGTTCCTCCTTGCTTAATTTCTGAGAAAAGATAACCGTCTGTGATTCATCAAATGCCCAATCGATGAATGAAAAAACAGGGATTTCTCCGTAGATCCTCTTGATAATGGCAGTTTCCTTAGTCCATCTTAGTTCATTTATTTTTTTCTCAAGGATTTCTTTGTTTAGCGGGGAGGCGGTAATAAAATCAAGATCCTCTCCAGAATAAGGGAATTCCTTGCCCGTAAAAAGTTCTGTTGCGACAAAAGGGCCATCCCAGGTACCAACATAGATATACTTTCCTCTGGATTTTCCGTATTTGTGGATTTCATCTACTATTTTTGAGGCAGCGGCAACAGATTCTCTTACTGAAGGATGGTACATATCCCCTGTGATTTGAGCAAGGCGTGTTGCCTGCTGATAAAGCATATCGATCCAGATGCCATCCGCTCCGCAATCTATTTGTTTTTTTGCCCAGCTCAAGAGAAGCTCTTGGAATTTAGGATTAGTTATATCAGGAAAGTACGCCTGAACCTTGTGCCAATCATAACCTCCCTCTACTTTTCCTCCAAATGGATGAATTCCATAAAACCATTTCTGGAACTGCTCTTTAGTTACCGGCTTGCCATTTCGTTCTATCCCCCACTTTGCAGGGTCAAGCGCCATTTGCCAGGTTTCCCCGGTTGTATAAACCCTGCCTGTTATAGGGTTAACTTCAATTCGAGAGAGGGTTTGGGCTGGAATTGCGCCGATAAATATAATCTCAGGTATCTCTTTCTTTATTGCGGAAATCCATCTTTTCAACTCCTGGTAATAATGGCCGTTCCTCCTGAAGGTATCAGAAAGTTGCTTTGGGGTAATATTTTTATCCCCGGCTAGCTCAAACAACTGCGCAGGGATATTGTCCGGCGAATCAACAACCGGTGTCCACTTCCAAAATCCGCGAAATATTAAATCGGTTTTTGTCTCTTTTAAAATACCAATCGTTTCGTCTATGCTTCTCCCGATGGGAACTCCATCGGTTATATTTTCATAAAGCGAGGCAACCTTGACCTGGGAAAGCCTTTTTTGCGCCTCATTTTTAGCGGATTCTTCTCCTGATGCCCAAAGAGAGAATCCAGTAATAAGAATTATGCCCGTAACCAAGATTAAAGTTATGATTTTTTTGTTCATTAAGATTTATTCCCTTAAGTCACAGTGTTAAATTTATTCGCAGCTATTAAACGCTGCTCGAACCTATTTTGAAACATCTAGGATGTCCATCTTGTTTCGCCTGGAAAGTTTAGGTGAAAGAGTTGGCTTAACTGACAAAATTTCAAGTAGGATATATGGTTCTTCATTTTCACGAATCTCCTTTTTCAAAACTTTTGCTTTCAGTATAACAGGTTTACCCAACAGAGATTCATTTACGACTCCTTGAGTATCAATTGCTGATAGAACCATAAATTCTGCTGTATCTGTGTGAACGATAACTAAGTAGTCATTTTTATTTTCGGAAATCAGCCAACAATATCCTTCCGATATTTCGCCAACTTTACCAGTATCAACAAATGGAGTTGCGATGTCTGCATTGATTCGACCGATGATGTTTAATAAAAATATGCTTGCTATTAAAGTATAATTTAGCAATCTTTTCATATTTTTTCTTTTCTCTCCTCTTGGGGTCAGAGTTTTTAAGTGACGAATGTATGAATTTCTATTCCTGTCTTTTAAAATTTAGTCGGGGCGACAGGACTTGAACCTGTGACCTCTTGAACCCCATTCAAGCGCTCTACCAAGCTGAGCCACGCCCCGTATTGCCGCAATTTATTCTTCTTTGTTTTTCCTCGTCATTAAATCCCTTACCGCTTTCCGAGGAGATTTATGCATATAAAGCAGCCGATACACCTCTTTGGTGATCGGCATATCGATCTTATATTTTTTGCTTAATGCGTAAGCTGATTTTGCCGTAGGTATTCCTTCGGCAACCATTTGCATATGCCGGTAAATTTCTTTTAAGGTTTTTCCCCGGCCGATCAGTTCCCCGACCATACGATTACGGCTCTGGCGGCTGATGCAGGTTGTAACCAGGTCCCCCAATCCGCTGATTCCGCTGAAGGTCTTTAATTTTGCCCCCATAGCTTCACCCAGCCTGGACATCTCGGCAAGCCCCCGGGTAAGGATCGCGGCTTTTGTGTTTGTTCCAAATCCTAATCCGTCAGAGACTCCGCAAGCGATGGCAATTACGTTTTTTAAGCTGCCGCCTAACTCTACGCCAACCAGATCCGGGTTGGTGTATACCCTGAATTTTTCAGTGCTAAATACCGACTGAATTGTTTTGCGTATTTTTTTATTAGCGCAAGCTACTACCGCAGTAGTCGGTATTCCTTTGGCTACCTCCTGGGCGATAGTCGGGCCGCTTAACACCGCCAGCTTGACCTGCCCGAGTTCTGCGTAAATCACTTCCGAGATTCTTTTAAGGGAACTGATTTCAATCCCTTTGGTAACGCTTAAAAAAATAGATTTTTTAGAAAAACTAGACTTGGCTTTTTTTAATACCGACCGTGTATACTGCGAAGGAATTGCCAATACAATAATTTCCTTATCGCTAACAGCTGATTGGATATTACCGGTAATGCTAATTTCCTGAGGAATTTTTATTCCCGGTAAAAATTTAGGATTAAGCCTGGTTTTAGCCATCTCTTTGGCGTAATTTTCAAAAGCGCTCCAAAGAGTAACCGGATACCCCTTATTAGAAAGTAAGATTGCCAGTGTTGTTCCC
>JAQUNE010000171.1 GCA_028717765.1 Candidatus Omnitrophota bacterium
CAACGCCTAAAAGGGTAACACCTGCGTCAATAGCCATCTCCACTAAGCCTTTAAAAGGTGCCACTGCTTCAGAGAAATCTTTAGGTGCCGGCTTTCCAGAAATATTTGCCGAAGGACAAACAAGCGGCATACCTGAAAGCTCAATGATTCTGAGGGCAATTTCATCATCTGGCATGCGCAGGCCTATTGTACCAGCCTTTGCTGACTTTAGAATTATTGTTAAAGCTCCAGGCCAGAATTTATCGATCAGTTTATATGCTGTAATGGGAATATCTTTGGCAAGATCTTCCACGCCTTCTTTGCTCCCAATGAGCAAAGAACAGTTTTTTTCATGCGCGCGTTGTTTGGCCTGATATAATCTTTCCATTGCTTTTCTGTTTAAGCTATTCGCGGCAATACCATAAACCGTATCCGTAGGAATAATCACCAGCCCGCCCCTACGTAAAATTTCTCCTGCCTGTTTTAAAGGCTCCAGGTCAATATCCAGCGGGTTTAAAGTGATGATTTTGGTTTCCGGCATAAATTATATCTTTAGTTTAATCTTTTTGATTTTTTCTCTCATTGCTTGCTTATATTTTAAAAGTTTAGCCTCAATCGATTTATCACTGAGGGCTAAAATTTCCAAAGCAAAGAGCGCGGCATTCTTTGCTCCGGCTTTGCCGATTGCCATACTGGCAACAGGAATTCCTGCGGGCATCTGCACGGTTGATAATAAAGAATCCATTCCTTGTAAGCTCTTGGTCTCGATGGGAATGCCAATTACCGGTAAAGTAGTATGTGCGGCGATAACTCCTGCCAAAGCTGCAGCTCCACCAGCAGCAGCAATAAAAACTTTTACGCCTTTTTTTGGCACAGCTTCCACATATTGCGCTAATTCCTTAGGTGTACGGTGCGCGGATAAAACCTTGACCTCAAATCCCACTGTGAATTCTTTTAAAAGATGGACTGCTTCCTGTAAAGTTTCCAGATCAGAATAGCTGCCCATGATAATGCTGATTGGCCTATTCATCACTCCTCCTTTGCCCTGTAACCAATATCGCGGCGATAATGCATACCTTCAAATTTAATTTTTTCAACTGCCTGATACGTGATTTGAATTGCTTCTTTAATCGTCTTGCCTAATCCGGTTACTCCCAACACCCTTCCACCACTGGTAAGAATTTTTCCGCCTTCTTTTTTAGTTCCAGCATGAAAAACAATTACATCTTTGCTTTTCGCAGCTTCAGCTAATCCGGAAATTTCTTTTCCCTTAGCATATTCACCCGGATATCCGCCTGAAGCGCAAACTACACAAACACAGGCACGATTATCCCAATCTAATTTTATCCGGCTTAATTTTCCTTCGCTTACCGCTAACATTACTTCTAATAAGTCTGATTTTAAACGCGGCAAGATCGCCTGGGTCTCCGGATCGCCGAAACGCACGTTAAATTCTAAAGTTTTGGGACCGCTTTCTGTTAACATGATCCCGGCATATAAAACGCCCTGATAAGTAATCCCCTCTTTTGCTAATCCGGAGAGTGTACGAATGATAACTTTATCGATAATCTCCTGAAAAATTTTCGTGGTGACCACTAGCGCCGGAGAATAAGCACCCATGCCGCCGGTATTTGGGCCGCTATCGCCATCAAAAATACGCTTATGATCCTGGCTGGAAGCCAAAGGAACCACGGTTTTGCCGTCGGTAAAAACTAATATTGATGCCTCAACACCTAAAAGGCAATCCTCGATGATCAATCTTTTTCCCGCATCGCCAAAAGCTTTATCTTCTAAAATCGATTTTACCGCGGCCTTTGCTTCTTCGATTGTCTGCGCGACAATCACGCCCTTACCTTGTGCTAATCCATCTGCCTTAATCACACAAGGCACACCGGATTCTTCAATATGGCGATAAGCCTCTTTAGCATCAGAAAAAATTTCAAAGCTTGCGGTTGGCACATCATATTTTGCCATGATTTCTTTGGCAAAAATTTTGCTCGCTTCCAGCCGTGCGGCTTTCTTCTCCGGACCAAAGATCTTTAATTTACGATTACGGAATTCATCGACAATCCCTGCTGCCAAAGGCACTTCCGGCCCGACAATCGTAAAATCAATTTTTTCTCTTTTTACAAAATCCAATATCGCTTCAATATCATAGGCCTTAATATCAATACATTCTGCAATCTGCGCGATCCCGCCGTTTCCCGGAGCGCAAAAAATCTTCTCCGCGAGCTTCGACTGCGCAATCTTCCACACCAGCGCATGCTCTCTTCCGCCACTTCCGATAACTAATATTTTCATCACTTAAAAAGTATTAAAAACCTTCCCTCCAGTAGCGATATCAGCAATAATAATACCAACAAGAATTACTAGATAGCTAAATAAGTTCATCGTCATAGAGGTCTTGAAAATTGAGGCCCTCTTCACTTTGCTGTTTATGACAAGAGCAACTAAAATCAATAAACACCCTTCCAGAATAACGGTTAAGAAGTAACCAGGGATCAACCCCAAATAAGTGCCTAAACGCATATTTTTATAGCCAAGTATTCCGGCGATACCGGTTAACCTGCCACTGCCGAAAGTTAAGCCAGTTAAAGCCATTCCTGCTATAGAAGAAAGTAAGTTAATCACAAATGAAATAATAAAACTCCAGATAAAATTAATCGAAAATAACTTGCGGATAAAAATCGCTTCGATAAAAAGTATCAGTATTGCCATAAGCACAGAGTAATAAGACCTGACTACTGTACTGATCATAAACTGATTTGCAATCGCCGGAAAAACCACATTTGCGTAAGCAAACGTGGTTAAACAAAACAACGCTATTAATCCCATTATCGTGCTATTTTTCATATTCATTTCTTTTGCTAAGGCCTGGTTACGAAATTTGATAAGCTGTACAAGAGACGCAAGGCCCAGGCGTATTATCGCATGCCCTCCACTGGGCGCCAGGATAATTTCCAAGTCCCGTAACAGTATCCTTACAATTCAATAACACTTTCTCTTGATTATTTTCTCTTTTTGTCAAAATAGTAACAACTGGTCTGGACCATTTTTTCTGCTCTCGCTTACTCATTCTGCCCTCCCAATTATTATACCATTGAGAAAAGATCCTTTTGCCGTAATTTTCTAAAACTGCTTAGCGGGTCCTGTCTTGTCCTGTTTCTCGCGGGGACGCTCATTTTGCCCCAGCGGGGCAAAACTGCGTCCTGAACGAAACGAGAAACGCAGCCTCAAGTATTTAACAATGAAGGGTTTCGCTCGCCTGCGGACCCTCGCTCTCGCATACTTCGCATTAGCGGGCGAACCATGCCCGCTCGGGGTCCTCGGACGCCCCGCTCGAATCCAGTCCAAACCACCCGCTAGCGATAACTTCTAAAAATAGTCGCTGTCCCTATTTTTCCGATATATCTT
>JAQUNE010000172.1 GCA_028717765.1 Candidatus Omnitrophota bacterium
GGCCTTACTGGCTGGGCACGATCATAGGGACATTCTTAATAAACCTGTTTTATCACCGGCGCCTTACTGATATTATAGCTACCAAGTTGATCAAAACCGGCATTTTGAAAGAATTGGGTTGTAAGGCTGATAATCAAGCTTTTGAATTTGAATTAGTCAGTAAGTTGTGTAAGCGAGGATGCAAAATAGGCGAGGTTCCTGTTTGGTATAAGCCGCGGACGCATAAGGAAGGCAAAACAATAAAAGCCTTGGATATGATTCCGGCGCTTTGGGCAATTTTAAGGATAAGATTTTTTTGGGAAAAAAGACATTAATTATTATCCCCACTTTTAACGAGGCCGAAAACGTACCCGGCCTCTATACTAAGCTCAGGCAATACGCCCCGGATAAAGATATCCTTTTTGTAGATGATAATTCAACCGATTCTACCCAGAAAATTATTGAAAAAATAATACAAAGCGATGAAAATGTTCATATTTTAAAACGGCTGAGAAAAGAGGGTATTGCCAAAGCGTATATTTCCGCATTTTTGTGGGGTTTAAATGGAGATTATAAATGGTTCCAACAAATGGACGCTGACCTTTCCCACGATCCGGCTTATTTGCCAGAAATAGAAAAATTAAAAAACGAAAACCAGGTTATTATTGCTTCTCGCTATATAAAGAAAGATGGGGTTGAAAAACGGAATTTATTCAGAAAAGTGATAACTTTTTTAGGGTGCTGGTACTTAAAGTTTATTTTACAGTGTCCGATAAATGATTTGACTGGGGGATTTAACTGCTGGCATAGAGATGTTATCTCAGGCTTAAATCTAAATCAAATCGCTTCACGGGGTTTTGTTTTTCAGGCAGAATTAAAGTTTATGGCATATAAAAAAGGATTTAAAATCGCCGAATTTCCTTATGTATTTAAGGAGAGACAAAAGGGTAGCTCAAAGATTGATTACCGGATTATCTTTGAAGGCCTGGTTATGCCGGTTGTTATTTATTTCAGGGAGTTAATTTTTTGCTTGAGCGTGAAAGTCCAGAAAGACAGGTCGTACTGAATTAATGAAAATTTCCCTCGTTTATCCGCCATCTCAGGAGTTAAATCTTAAAGGCTATCCTTTGGGTCTGGCATATTTATCGTCTTCCCTAAAAAGGAAATACGCGGTCGATATATATAACTATAACGGCAAAGAATTTGGAAAGAGTTTACATTCATTTTTTAACTCAATCAAGGAAACCAAACCGGATATAGTAGGGGTTTCTTTTAATTCTTTTAACCGCTGGGGCGCGTATAAGATTATCAAGAAAATCAAAAAAATAAATAAAAATATAACCGTTGTTTTGGGAGGAGTACATCCTTCAACGCTCTGCTCCCAGATTTTCCAATATTTTTTTGAGTGCATCGATTTCATTATTCAATCAGAGGGTGAAGACCCACTTTACAGATTATGCAATGTTTTAGAACTCAAAGAGGATTACCGGGGCATAAGCGGTTTAGCCTATAAAGACAGCGCTAAAAGTTTTAAGGTTAATGCTGTTACCGAGAAGGTGGTCAACCTCGATGACCTGCCTATGCCGGATTATTCTTATGCAGCCAGTAGTATAGAAAAGAGCAGGGTAGCCTACTTGATCACCTCCCGGGGATGCCCGGTAAACTGTTCTTTTTGCTCGACTTCTTCTTTCTGGGGGCAGAATATCAAGGTAAACTCTCCAGAGAGGGTAGGAGCAGAAGTGGATTATGTCAAAAGCCTGGGATCTGAAAGGATCTTTTTCCATGACGATACTTTTAATCTGGGTATTGACAGGACACTCAAGCTGGCAGAGGTATTAAAAGGGAAAAATATAGAATATGCTGTTTCCTGCCGGGTCAAGCCGGTTAATGAAGAAATGGTCGCTGCTTTAGTTGAATCCGGATGCCGGCATATCACTTGGGGCGTAGAGAGCTTAGCGGATAAAATATTGGGGTCAATCGACAAAAAAATCACTAAAGAAGAAGTAAAGAGGGCTTTTGACATCTGCGCTAAGTACACGGATAGGTTAAGCACCGGCGCATTTTTTTGTGTGGGAGCTCCCGGTGAGACAGAAGGAACAGTTAACGAGACAGTAGATTATTTAAACAAGAACATTAGATCCACGCATGGCCCAGGCGCTTCCATGCTTTATATCCTGCCGGGAACAAAGATTTACAATGACCTAGTTAGGAAAGGTGAATTTGACGAAAGAATCTGGGTAAAGTCAGATTCAGTTTATTATTATACCTGGGAGAATAATATCAGGGTCTTGAATAGATGGCGCAAGAGGATCAACCATAGCGGAATCAGGCTAGCCTATAAAGGTAAATATTTCTGGGATTATGCTTTACCGCCGCAAGACGAAAAAACAAGTGGGTTGAAAAGAGCATTCCAGAAGAACTTGAGGAAAATAGTCAGATTTGTCAATATGCTGCGCAACCGGTATTAGAATATACCCGCTTGAGGGAAAATAGAATGAAAAAAGATTTGCTCCAGCTGTTGAAATGTCCCAACTGTTACGGTATCTCTCTATCCTTAGTTGAGGAGGCAGATAATAACATAGAGACCGTTAGTGGAAAAATTGTCTGTAAAAAATGCGCTGCCGTTTACCGGATCAAAGATGGCATAGTAGATTTTCTGAATAATGCGGATGATCGAGTGATGCGGGAAAGGCAGGCAATGGAGGAAGAGGAGTATATTACTGACGGAGCCGGGAATAAATACCGGATAATACAAGAGACGATAGATAAGTTTAAGGATAAGTTTCTTGCTTTGCCGCAAGGGGACGGGACGTACTTTTTTAAAAGAGGAGGTAGTTTTCGGAGCATCACCGAAGCCTCGGATAGGTTCTATCGCGCTTTGGAAGACTTGCAGCTTACGGGAAAGGAAAGGATACTTGAGATCGGCGCCTCTTTTTCCTATGCTTCTTATAAATTTGCTCAAAAAGGCTGCAGCGTGGTAGCCCTGGATATAAGCAATTACCCGAAGGTATCCAGCCTTTTTATCAAAAATGCTTATTATGACCGGGTTTTTTCCGACATGCATAATGTCCCTTTTCAGGATAACACCTTTGATATAGTTTTTGGCGCGGCCGTAGTGCATCACAGCAATAATCTCAAAGCGGTTTTTAGCGGGATCTACCAGGTCTTAAAAGACGGCGGCAAGATTGTGTTGATTAATGAGCCTTCCCGGGGGATATTTGAAAAGGTCCATCCTGTGTTTGAGCAAATGAAAAAGAAAGGATTCGGAGATGTTTCTTACACAATCCCCGAATGGCAAAATGGCGCCAGGGAGGGCGGATTTAAAAAATTAAAGATAGAATTTTTATCTCTGGCGGATGATTATATTACCAGGCATAAAAATAGGGACACGCCGGATA
>JAQUNE010000173.1 GCA_028717765.1 Candidatus Omnitrophota bacterium
GCAAATAAGATGGGTATTCTGGCGGATATGTGCAAGATAGTTGCTGACCACGGCATAAACTTGGAGGCTTTTGTGGGTTACGGCATCGGCAAAGAAGCCAAGATCCATCTCTTAACTGCGGATAATTTGCGCGCCTCTGATGCCTTGAAAAAAGCTGGCTACAAATCACAGGAAGAAAAGAGCGTGGTCGTGGTTGATCTTGAAAATAAGATCGGTGCGTTAAAACTGGTGACTGACAAGGTATCGCAGGAAGATTTAGATATAAAATACGCCTATGGCACTACCTGTTCTTCGGGTTGCCCGGCAACCATAGTGCTTTCTACTAGTGATAACGAAAGGGCCTTCGTAGCGTTGAAGAAAGCCTAAAGTCGAACAGGATCAATCCTTTATGAAACTTTATTGGGTTATATTGATTTGCCTTATTTTATTCTGCGGGTGCCAAGATAAGGAGCATATGAGAGAGGTTTATCCGGCAATCGGACTGGCTACCTGGTATAATCCCCAGCGCACTGCTTCGGGAGAAATGTACCAAAACGGCCAGCTTACTTGCGCGATGCGGAAGAGAGGCTTTGGTAAATATTACCTGGTATGTAATTTGGCAAATAATAGATGCGTGGAAGTCAGGCATAATGATTTTGGCCCCTCGTTCTTTCTTTTTGTAATGGGAAGAATGGTTGATTTAAGCCAGAATGCTTTTTCCAAAATAGCTGATGTTAAAAAGGGGGTAGTTCGCGTAAGAATCGGAGAGGTCCATCGCGGACAGGTGGATTAAGAGCTGATTTAAGTTTTTTTGCCCGCTAACCGAAAGATTAGCGGGTTTTTTTGTTTAGCAAATTTCTGAGTTTTATGGTATATTTAGTTAAGTTATTTTAGCAGAAAGGCCAAGATGTCCTTTATAGCAATAATATATACAGTAACAGCTGTCGTCAGCATCGTGATTGCCCTGGTATTGTTTAATTTAACAAAATTATCCGGGCAGGCAAAAATAGACGCTGATAATAAAAGAAAGGCAATTGAAGGCTTAGATGCAAATACTTTTGAAGATAAGCCGTTAAAGCAGGCTATACTTGAAGAAATAAATGATTTGGTTGATTCTAAGGCTAAGGGCCAAGAGGTCAGTCAAAAACTAATTGACACTTTTGACAAAGAATTAGAAAAGAGAATAGATCAGAATACCCACGAATTAGACAAAAAATATGAAGCGATTATTCAGGAAGAAAAGCACAATGAGGAAGTTACCTGGAAGAAATATAAAAAGGTGCTTTCTGACAAGAAAAATACCGACGCGGTGATCCGCAGTATTGCCGAAGGGCTGGTGATCGTGGACGCGCAGGGCAGGGTGGTGATGATGAATCCAGCCGCCGAAAAGCTTTTGGGTGTTTCCAAGAAAGAGAAGGTCGGTAAATCTATTTTAGAGAATCTTAAAGAAGAGCAGCTGGTTTCGCTGGTTAATGAATCGCAGGACAAAGATGATAAGGAAATAGAGCTGGTCAGCCAAAAAGACGATACGAAAAGGACGTTAAGGGCTAGCAGCGCGGTTATCGAAAATGAGAATGGGCAGTCCATAGGCATGGTCTCTGTTTTAAGCGATATCACCAAACAGAAAGAACTGGATCAATTAAAAGCAAATTTTGTCTCTAATATTACTCATGAGTTGCGTACGCCTCTGGTAGCCATAGATAAATCTATTGCTTTAATCCTGGCTAAAAATGCGGGAGAGATTTCCTCCGCTCAGGAGGAGTTTTTGTCTATCGCCCAGCGCAATATTAAAAGGCTGTCGATTATGATCAATGACTTGCTGGATCTCTCCAAGCTTGAAGCGGGAAAGATGAAAATCAACGCTTTGCCAACTTCAATCGCGTTTGTTATTGAGGAAGCGGTGGGATCCCTTATTAATTGGTCAAAAACAAAGTCTATCAGCATCGAAAAGAAAATTGAGAATGGGCTGCCGCAGATAAATATTGATGGGGACAGGATCATTCAGGTTTTAACTAACCTTATCGGTAATGCCATTAAGTTTACGCCTGCTAACGGTAATGTGATTATCGAAGCGTCATTAAGCGCAGAAAGCAAAGAAGTAATGATTACTGTGCAGGATAACGGTGTGGGTATTTCTAAAGAAGATTTGCCTAATATTTTCAATAAATTTTATCAGGCGGGGGAAAGGGTTGCTTCGGATATAAATGGGACAGGCATAGGGTTATCAATTGTCAAAGAAATTGTTGAATTGCATCGTGGAAAGATTTGGGTAGAGAGTGAAAAGGGCGTTGGCGCAAGGTTTATTTTTACGCTGCCATTGAAGTAAACAGTATTGGAGTTAAATCGGAGGAAGATCAATGCCTAATAATATTACCATTCTTGTCGTGGAAGATGAAGTTGATTTCCGGACCATAATGACGTTTTGGCTTGAATCCAAAGGCTATACGGTTATATCCGCATCTGATGGAAGAGCGGGGGTAGAACTTGTAAAAGAAAAAAAGCCGGATGTCGTTTTCCTGGATTTGAATATGTTTGGCATGGATGGTGTTGAGGCCTTTAAGAAGATCAGGGAATTCGATAAAGAAATTCCGGTGATAATCATAAGTGCCCACATTGGTACCCCCAGGGCCAATGAATTAATGTCTTTGGGGGTCTCGGGTATATTTTCTAAAGAGGATGATTTTGAAAAAGAGTTTTCTTTGTTAGAAGTTATTTTGAGAAAACATAAAAAACTCAAGGGAAGGATATAGCGGAATGCAGAAAGAAGAAGAGCCTCTTAGAGGAACCCAGGCAGAAAAAATAGCATCTATACGTGAATTCGCGGTTGGCCTGACGGATGAGATGAATAATCTCTTAATTGTTATCTCCGGAAGGCTCAAGTTCCTTTTAGAGCAAAAGACGATAGATAAGGATGCCAGGGAAAATTTGGAGTTAATCAGTAATTGCGCGGACAGGCTTAGTGTGATGGTCAACCGCATCCTTAAATTCGCCATGAACATGCCGCATAAGCTTGAGGATTTAAATATAAATGAGGTTATCGAAAATGCCTCTACCCTTCTTGCCTATTATAAAGAATGCCCCGCGTCCATAATTATCGAAAAAGATTTAGCCAAAGATATCCCGCTTATTAAAAGTGATTTTAATCAGTTGCAGGAAGTTTTTCTGGATTTATTCCTGAGTGCCTGTCAGGCAATGACAGGGGAGGATAGTAAACTTAGCATAAAAACATCTAATTTTGAGAATCGTTACATTGAAGTTAAAATAAGCGATGTGGGGCCTAAGAAAAAAGAGCGGACACATTTCGATTTGTTGATGTGCCGTAAAATTATTAATAACTATAATGGTTCTATGGAAATAGAGAGGCAGGATTACGGCACTACTGTTATT